>NZ_JBJJLN010000025.1:0-61611 GCF_046230725.1 Pseudomonas sp. KCJK9000
TCCCACAGGCATAATTGGCCCGAAACAAACGTAGGAGCGAGCAAAGCTCGCGATGCGCCGCGCGGGCGGCGCTCGATTTGCGCTCCACCAAAGAGCTCACGCCGAGCCTCTAGGCTGCTTGGGTAGCTCAGCGCTTGCGCAGAATCACGCTACCGATCGAATAGCCCGCGCCGAACGAACTCAGTACCCCCAACGCCCCTTCGGCCAAGTCATCCTGGTACAGATGGAAGGCGATCACCGAACCTGCCGAGCTGGTGTTGGCATAGCGATCGAGAATGACCGGTGCCTCGTCCTCGCTCACCTCGCGCCCCAGCAGTTTCTTGACGATCAGGTGGTTCATGCTCAGGTTGGCCTGGTGCAGCCAGAAGCGCTTGACATCGGAAGGCTGCAGGTCGTTTTCACTCAGGTGCTTGCCGATCAGCTCAGCGACCATCGGGCAGACTTCCCGGAATACCTTACGCCCCTCCTGCACGAACAATTTGTCCGGCGCACCCACACCCTCTTCAGCCGCACGGTTGAGGAAGCCGAAATTGTTGCGGATGTTGTTCGAGAAGGCGGTCTGCAGCTTGGTGCCCAGAATGTCGAATTGATGCGCGGATGTGGCCTTGTCGGCGCGCTCGACCAGCACCGCCGTGGCGGCATCACCGAAAATGAAGTGGCTGTCGCGGTCGCGGAAGTTGAGGTGCCCGGTGCAGATCTCCGGGCTGACCACCAGCAGCGCCCGTGCCTGGCCCAGCTGCACGCTGTTGGCAGCGGTCTGGATGCCGAACGTGGCCGACGAGCAGGCCACATTCATGTCGAAGGCAAAACCCTCGATACCCAGCGCTTGCTGCACTTCGATGGCGATGGCCGGGTAAGGGCGCTGCAGGTTGGAGCAGGCGACGATTACCCCATCGACATCCGCCGCAGTACGGCCAGCGCGCTCCAGGGCCTGGCGCGCAGCGGCCACACCCATTTCACAAAGGATCGACTGCTCGTCGTTGGAGCGCTCAGGCAGGCGCGGTTTCATGCGCTGCGGGTCGAGGATACCGGCCTTGTCCATGACGAAACGGCTTTTGATGCCCGAGGCCTTCTCGATGAAGGCAGCGTCTGAAACCGGCGCTGCTTCCACCTCGCCACGCTCGATGGCAGCGGCGTTGGCCTGGTTGTATTGCGCTGACCAGGCATTGAAAGAGGCCACCAGTTCTTCGTTGGAAATGCTCTGGGCCGGGGTATACAGGCCGGTGCCGCTGATGACGACGTTATGCACGATCGATCCTCTGCTCAAAGGCCATCGCCACGGGGCGTTGGCTCGGAATATGACAGAATAATGGCACTTTAGTACCAGATTCGAGGCGAGAGTTGTGCCCTCGATCGCGATCGAGCCACCCCTACAGAACGCTGTTATTCACTGCAGGAGCGGACTCGTCCGCGATGGGCCGCAAAGCGGCCCCCAAATTCACTGGAGTGTGCCACAAATCAAGGAAGTTAGCCTTCCACCTGGCTCCACTGTTTGCTCAATCTTTTGTCGGAAATCGGCACCTTGGTACCCAACTGCTGGGCAAACAGCGATACCCGGTACTCCTCGAGCAACCAACGGTACAACGCCAACTGTTCATCGCGCTTGCCTTCCTGAGCATGCTTGTCGGCCCGCGCCTTGTACTGCGCCCACAGGTTGGCCAACTCACCACTCCAGACCCGGTCCTTCTGCACTTGGCTGCCAAGTTTCTCGAGGCGCAACTCCACAGCTTTGAGGTAGCGCGGCAGTTCCTTGAACCAGGCAGCCGGGGTTTCCCGCACGAAGCCTGGGTAGACCAGATTGGCCAGCTGTTGTTTGATGTCGTTCAGCGCCACCGCCTGGCTCAGGTCGATCTTGCCCTTGAAGCGCTTCTGCAGGCCGTGCCACAGTTTGAGCACTTCCAGCGTCTGCCGGGCCAGGCGCTCGGCGTGCTCGGCCCAGCTGCCACGCTTGCGCTCGGCCAGCCCGGCGAGGGCGGCGCCGTCACGCGGCAACGTCGCTTCACCGTCTAGGATGCAGCTGTCCAGGCTCGCCAGCAGAATATCCTCGACCAGCGCCTCGACCCGGCCCAGCTCACGGTACAGCAGCCCCAGCTCGGTCAGCCCCGGCAGCTTGCCACGCAGGAACTTGGCAGGCTCGGCCAACTGTTGCAGCAACAGGCGCTGCAGGGCACGACGGTGCTGGAACTCGGCTTCGGCCTGAGTCGAGAAGCGCCCCTCACGTACGCTGCCATTCTCTTCCACCAACGCTGGGTAAACCGTCATCGACAGGCCAGCGATGTTCTGCTGCGCGGTCTGCTTGACCTCACTGAAGGCTTTGGCCTGCACCGGTTGCTCGCTCTTCTCGGTGCGCGGCACGGCCAAGGCAGCTTGGCTGGCGGCGGCAAAGCGCGCAGTCAGCTCGGCAAGGTCGCGGCCTTCGCCGAGGAATTTGCCCTGGCCATCGACCACCTCGATGTTCATGCGCAGGTGGCCTTCGACCAGGTTGACCGACTCGACCCAGGCCTCATCGGGCACACGTGCGCCGGTCATGCGCAGCAGCTCCTGGCCCAAGGCCTGTGGCAGTGCCCCCTGGCCGAAGCTCATGCGCGCCAGCGAAGCTTTGACGAAGTCCGGCACCGGCACGAAGTTCTTGCGCAGGGCCTTGGGCAGGTTACGCACCAGCGCTACGCACTTGGCTTCCAGCAGCCCTGGCACCAGCCATTCCAGGCGCTCGCCCGGCAGGCTTGGCAGCAGTGGTGCCGGCACCCGCACGGTCACACCATCACGCGAGTGACCCGGCTCGAAGTGATAGCTCAGCGGCAGGCGCAGCTCACCGACCTGCATGCTGTCGGGGTACTGCGCGGCGGTCACCTCACTGGCCTCGCGGGCAAGCACGTCTTCCTCGCGCATGATCAGCAGGTTCGGGTCCTTCTGGCTGTTCATGCGGTACCAGGCATCGAAGGTCGCGGTCTGGTGGATTTCAGCCGGCAGACGGGCTTCGTAGAAGGCGTACAGGGTTTCTTCGTCGGCCAGAATGTCACGCCGGCGGGCTTTGGCTTCCAGCTCGTCGAGCTCTTCGAGCAAGCGCTTGTTGGCAGCCAGGCACTTGGCCCGCGATTGGATCTCACCGCCCACCAGGGCTTCGCGGATGAATATCTCACGCGATGTGACCGGGTCGATCGGGCCAAAATGCACCGGACGGCGGCCCACCAGGATCAGGCCATACAGGGTGATTTGCTCATAAGCCACAACCTGCCCGCGCTTTTTCTCCCAGTGGGGCTCGAAGTGGTTCTTCTTGATCAAGTGAGTTGCCAACGGCTCGATCCAGTCAGGCTCGATTTTGGCCACCATGCGCGCATAGAGCTTGGTGGTTTCCACCAGCTCGGCGGCCATTACCCACTGCGGGCGCTTACGGCCAATGCCAGAAGAGGGGTGCACCCAGAAGCGCCGCTGGCGAGCCCCCTGGTAATCACCCTCTTCGGTCTTGTGGCCGATCTGGCTGAGCAGGCCGCTAAGAATTGCCTTGTGTACCTTCTGGTAGTCAGAAGGCTCCTTGTTGACCGGCAACTGCAGCTCGCGGCAAATCAGCGACAATTGCCGATGGGCATCGCGCCACTCGCGCAGGCGCAGGTAGTTGAGGAAATGCTTGCGGCACCAGTTGCGCAGCGGGCTGGAGGTCAGCGCCTGGCGTTGCTCTTCGAACCCGCGCCATAGGTTGACCAACGCGGCGAAGTCGGTATCAGCGTCCCTCCACTGGGCATGTGCCTGGTCGGCCGCCTGCTGGCGCTCCGGCGGGCGCTCGCGAGGGTCCTGCACCGACAGTGCGCTGGTCACGATCAGCACTTCCTGCAGGCTGCCCTGGCGCGCACCTTCAAGCAGCATGCGGCCCAGCCGTGGGTCGATCGGCAGGCGCGCCAACTGGCGGCCGATGGGCGTCAGCTGGTTCTCGCGATTGACCGCCGACAATTCCTGCAGCAGGTTGAAACCGTCACTGATCGCCTTGCCATCCGGCGGCTCGATGAATGGGAAGGCATCGATGGCGCCCAGGCGCAGGTGCAGCATCTGCAAAATCACCGCCGCCAGGTTGGTACGCAGAATCTCGGGGTCGGTGAAAGCCGGCCGGCCGTTGAAGTCGTCTTCGCTGTACAAGCGAATGCAGATCCCCGGCTCGACTCGGCCACACCGCCCTTTGCGCTGGTTGGCGCTGGCCTGCGAAACCGCCTCGATGGGCAGACGCTGGACCTTGGCGCGGTAACTGTAGCGGCTGATGCGGGCGGTGCCGCTGTCGATCACGTAACGGATACCGGGGACGGTCAAGGAAGTTTCCGCCACGTTGGTGGCCAGCACCACCCTGCGCCCGCTGTGCGACTGGAAGATCCGCTGCTGTTCAGCTGGCGACAGGCGCGCGTACAGCGGCAGAATCTCGGTGTGGCGTAGTTGCGCCTTACGCAGAATTTCTGCCGCGTCGCGGATTTCCCGCTCGCCCGGCAGGAATACCAACACATCGCCAGGCCCCTTGCCGACGCTGCGCTCGTGCTGGGCGATCTCGTCGAGCGAAGCAAGAATGGCCTGATCCACTGTGAGGTCGTCTTCGACCTGGTTGCCCTCCTCGTCCTGCTCGCTGGCCAACGGCCGATACCAGGTGTCCACCGGGAACGTACGCCCAGACACCTCGATGATCGGAGCATTGTCGAAGTGCTTGGAGAAGCGCTCCAGGTCGATGGTCGCCGAGGTGATGATCAACTTCAGCTCCGGGCGCCGGTGCAGCAGGGTCTTGAGGTAGCCAAGCAGGAAATCGATGTTCAGGCTGCGCTCGTGGGCCTCGTCGACGATGATCGTGTCGTAGCGCTCGAGAAAACGGTCGTGCTGGGTTTCGGCCAGCAGAATACCGTCGGTCATCAGCTTGACCAGGGTGTTGGCATCGCTCTGGTCTTCGAACCGCACCTGATAACCGACCAGCCCGCCCAGCGGCGTACCAAGCTCCTCGGCAACCCGGGCAGCGACACTGCGCGCGGCGATGCGTCTGGGTTGGGTGTGGGCGATCAGGCCATGGCTGCCGCGGCCCAGTTCCAGGCAGATCTTGGGCAACTGCGTGGTCTTGCCCGAACCCGTTTCGCCAGCGATCACCAGGACCTGATGTTCCGAAAGTGCCTGCTTGATCTCGTCACGCTTGGCAGCAATCGGCAGGCTGTCGTCGTAGCGAATGGTCGGCACACTTTGCTGGCGGGCGGTGACTTGGGCGCAGGAGGCCTGAACCTTTTCCACCCACTGCGCCAGCTTGACCTCGTCGGGGCGTTTGCGCAGTTCATGCAATTGCCGGCGCAGGCGATGGCGCTCGGCGATCATGGCGTGGTCGAGGTTTTGCAGCAGTTTATCGATGGCTTGGTCAGTCATGGGGCTTTTTAGTGATGCAGGTGAGCCTGCTGTTTCATGATCGTCATGCGGAAAGTCCGGCGATTGTGGCAGATTTACCGGCGCTCTGCTGCCTGGACCTGCCCTTTGGCTGGTAATCCCGCTTGCACGAGGTTGCACGCTTTCTGATCAACGATCCGATACAAGGGATCTGGTGTCGGATTTTTTTGGGGTTCAATCTGAGCCTTTTGGCGCCTGTGAGATCGAGCGCCGCCCGAGAGCTCACGCCAAGCCTCTAGGCTTGAATGAACAGCATTACCCCCAGGCAGCGCGAATGTTTAGCCAAGCCCGATGTGAAGGTTGCCATTCACTGCTTTAATCAACCTTAAGCCGCATGTGAGTATCAAGGGCATGATTCCCGTCCAGACCATCGCCCCACCGTCGTCCCGCCCTTCGCTTACGAAGGCCCGGTCCCACGCCGGTGAAAATCCGCTGGTCCATGTGATTCTCGCCTTCTGGGCCTTGTGGCACTGCCGCCACGCCCGCCCACCAGATGTCTCGCTCACGCCTTTGTGACCCAATGCGGCCGTAGCCTGGCCGTTTGACTCAAATGGACCGCGCCCTTGCGCAGGTCCCATGCGCCTGTGAGCGACACCATCATGCACTTTGCACCTGTAGAGCACGCCAGCCGTTTCCTGGCAGAAAACCCCGATATCGAACTGTTCGAGCTGTTCATCCTCGACGCCAACGGCGTGCCCCGCGGCAAGCTGTTGCACCGTGACGAATTGCTCGCCGTGTACCAGAGCGGTAGGCCGCTGCCAAGCACCATCCTGGGGCTGACGCTAAATGGCGACGACGTGGAAAATTCCGGGCTGGTCTGGGATGTGGGCGATATCGACTGCCGCGCCTACCCGCTGGCTGGCAGCTTGGTACGCTTGCCCTGGCGTCGGGTGCCGACCGCCGCGGTACAGGTCAGCATGCACCCCAGCGAAGGGCTGCCAGCCAGCGTTGCCGACCCTCGCCATGTGCTGCTACGCACCATCGATGCGCTGAAGGCCGACGGTTATCACCCAGTGATGGCCTGCGAGCTGGAGTTCTACCTGCTCGACCAGAAGCGTGATGCCCAGGGCTACCCGCAGCCGGCGCTGGACAACGACGGCGGCCGCCCGCGCAATACTCAGGTTTACGGCCTGCGCGAGCTGGAACAGATCGAGCCGTTTCTTGCCGACCTCTATGCCGCATGCAAGGCCCAAGGTATCCCTGCGCGCACGGCAATTTCCGAATATGCACCCGGCCAGGTGGAGATCACCCTGGAGCATGGCGATGCGCTGCAAGCGATGGACCAGGCCGTGCGCTACAAGCGCCTGGTCAAGGGTGTGGCCCACGCCCACGGCATGCAGGCCTGCTTCATGGCCAAGCCGTTCGCCCACCTGGCAGGCACTGGCATGCACATGCACCTGAGCTTGGCTGACGCTGCTGGCAACAACTTGTTCGCCAGCCAAGACAAAGCTGGCACTCCCCTACTGCGCCAAGCGGTGGCCGGGATGCTCCGCCACCTGCGTGACTCGCTGCTGCTGTTCTGCCCCAACGCCAACTCGTTTCGCCGTTTCCAGGCCAATAGCTACGCACCTTTGGCACCTACCTGGGGTGTCGACAACCGCACCGTGAGCCTGCGCGTGCCCGGTGGCCCGGCCAGCAGCCGGCACATCGAACACCGGATCTGTGGCGCCGATGCCAACCCATACCTGGCCGCGGCCGCCATTCTGGCGGCCAGCCATCGCGGCATTCGCGAGCGTCTGGACCCAGGTGCACCGGTCGAAGGTAACGGTTATGCCCAGGCAACCGAGCACCTGCCTACCGACTGGCTGACCGCGCTGGACGCCCTGGAGCGCTCGCACTGGGCGCGCGAAGCGCTGGGCGAGCGCTTTCTCGACGTCTACCTGAAGGTCAAGCGCGCCGAGTACCGACAGTTCATGGCCGAAGTCAGCGAACAGGACTGGCGCTGGTACCTGCGCCAGGCCTGAGCCTTACCCATTCAGAACAAGGAACACCGATGAACGCAGCATTGAACAAAGGCCCGGCGCAGCGCGCGCCGTCCTATTACAGCGCCACCCTGAACGATCACAGCGCATACCCACAGCTCAAGGGCACGGTGCAAGCCGATGTGGCCATCATCGGCGGTGGCTTCACAGGCGTCGCCACTGCGGTGGAATTGGCCGAGCGCGGCCTGAAGGTGGCGATCATCGAAACCAACCGTATAGGCTGGGGCGCCAGTGGCCGCAACGGCGGCCAGGTTACTGGCAGCTTGTCAGGTGACGAGGCCATGCGTACGCAGATGCGCAACCATCTGGGCGCTGAGGTCGATGATTTCATCTGGCACCTGCGTTGGCGTGGGCACCAGATCATCGAACAGCGGGTCGAGCGCTATGGCATCGATTGCGACCTCAAGCGCGGGCACCTGCATGCCGCCATGAAACCATCACACATGCAGGAACTGCGCGAGTTCCAGGCCGAGGCCGAGCGCCGTGGCATGGGCGACAAGGTTCAACTGCTCGACCGCGAAGGGGTGGCCGCGCATCTACAGAGCCCGCTGTACCTCGGCGCACTCAAGAACATGCGCAACCTGCATCTGCACCCGCTCAACCTGTGCCTGGGCGAAGCCCGAGCGGCCCACAGCTTGGGCGCGCTGATTTTCGAGAATTCCGAAGTTCTGGACATCGTTCACGGCCCACGCCCGGCGGTGGTGACCGCCCACGGCCGGGTCGAAGCACGCCAGGTGATGCTCGCGGGCGACGTGTACCACAAGCTGGAGAAACGCCAGCTCAAAGGCAAGATCTTCCCCGCCATGGGCGGTATCGTCACCACCGCGCCGCTGGGTGAACTGGCCCAACAGATCAACCCACAGGACCTGGCGGTGTACGACTGCCGCTTCGTGCTCGACTATTATCGCCTGACCGCCGACAAGCGCCTGTTGTTCGGCGGCGGGGCCAACTACTCGGGTAAGGACTCGCGGGATATCGAAGGTGAACTGCGCCCTTGCATCGAGCGCACCTTCCCAGCGCTCAAAGGGATACCGATCGAGTTTCAGTGGAGCTGCGCGATGGGCATCGTGGTCAATCGCATCCCGCAACTGGGCAAGCTGTCGGACAATGTGTGGTACTGCCAGGGCTACTCTGGGCACGGCATCGCCACCAGCCACATCATGGGCGAGATCATGGCCGAAGCATTGACCGGAACGCTGGAGAAATTCGACACCTTCGCCCAGTGCAAACACGTGCGTGTGCCGATGGGAGACTTGCTGGGCAACCCACTGCTGGCGGCGGGAATGTGGTACTACCAGATGCTGGAGAAACTGCGCTGATCGCTCTGGCCTCTTCGCCGGTTCACCCGCGAGGAGGCCAGCAACGCCGCCCGAAATTCAGAGGATCAGGCGATCTTCTTCAAGCCCTGCTTTTTCAGTTCTTCATCGCGTAGTTCACGGCGCAGGATCTTGCCGACGTTGGTGGTCGGCAACACATCGCGGAACTCGATGTAGCGCGGCACCTTGTATCCGGTGACGTTGGCGCGCATGTGTTCCATCACCTGCTCCTTGGTGACCGTCATGCCAGGCTTGACCACGATGAATACCTTGATTACCTCACCCGACTTCTCGTCCGGCACACCGATGGCGGCGCACTGCAGCACGCCCGGCAAGCCAGCGAGCACATCTTCGAGCTCGTTGGGGTACACGTTGAAGCCTGAAACCAAGATCATGTCTTTCTTGCGATCGACGATACGCATATAGCCATCGGGCTGGATCAAGGCGATATCGCCAGTCTTGAGCCAACCGTCACTGTCGAGGATCTCACGGGTGGCATCCTCTCGCTGCCAGTAGCCCTTCATGACCTGCGGGCCCTTGACGCACAGCTCGCCGGTTTGGCCCAGTGGCAATTCGTTGCCGGCATCGTCGATGATCTTGCACAGGGTCGAGGGCACCGGGATGCCGATGGTACCCACCTGGTTAGCTTCGGACGGGTTCACCGCCGCCACCGGGCTGGTTTCGGTCATGCCGTAGCCTTCGCAGATGGCGCAGCCGGTCACGCTTTTCCAGCGTTCGGCGACGCTCAACTGCAATGCCATGCCACCGGACAAGGTGATTTTCAGTGCCGAGAAGTCCAAGGCACGAAATGCATCGTTATTGCACAACGCAACAAACAGCGTGTTCAGGCCAACGAAACCGCTGAACTTCCATTTGCTCAGCTCCTTGACCATGGCAGGTAGGTCACGTGGGTTACTGATCAGCACGTTGTGGTTGCCGATCAGCATCATCGCCATGCAGTGGAAGGTGAAAGCGTAGATGTGGTAAAGCGGCAACGGGGTGATGAGGATCTCGCAACCTTCATGCAGGTTGGCGCCCATCAGCGCACGGCACTGCAGCATGTTTGCCACCAGGTTGCGGTGGGTCAGCATTGCCCCCTTTGCCACGCCAGTGGTACCGCCGGTGTACTGCAGCACGGCCACGTCATTGGCTTGCGGGTTAGCTTCGGTGACCGGCTGGCCATTGCCAAGCGCCAAAGCATCGTTGAAGCGCACGGCGCGCGGCAGGTTATAGGCCGGCACCATTTTCTTCACGTACTTGATCACGCTGTTGATCAGCAGGCGCTTGAGGGGGGGGAGCAAGTCGGCCACTTCGGTGACGATGACGTGCTTGACCTGGGTCTTGGGTACTACCTTTTCGGCCAGATGTGCCATATTGGCCAGGCAAACCAGGGCCTTGGCGCCGGAGTCGTTGAACTGATGCTCCATCTCGCGTGCGGTGTAGAGCGGGTTGGTGTTGACCACGATCAAGCCAGCGCGCATCGCGCCGAATACGGCTACAGGGTATTGCAGGACATTGGGCAGCTGAACGGCAATGCGATCACCTGGCTTGAGGTCTGTGTGCTGCTGCAGCCAGGCCGCGAAAGCGCCTGAGAGCGTATACAGTTCGCCGTAGGTGATGGTCTTGCCCAGGTTGCTAAAGGCCGGTTTATTGGCAAAGCGTTGGCAGGATTGCTTGAGTACCGCCTGGATATTGGGGAATTCGTCAGGATTGATTTCCGCCGTAATCCCGGCTGGGTATTTATCCTTCCAAAAATTTTCGATCATGGAAGCCCACTCCTTCAGCAACAGCGAAGTTCGATTCACGCGTCGATGCGTTTATTATTGATATGTGATGAGGGTTCGTTGCAAACCGGATCATCTGAAAGCGGCCCGAGAGTAACAGCTTTAAATAGGGTCGCCTAGAGGCCATAACCGGCCTTGCAGTCACAAAAATGACTCAATGAACGATATAGGTCATTTTTAGAGTAATTGACCAAAATGTCGCAAATCAGCCTGAAAGCAGCCCGCTAGAGCTGCTTGGGTTCATTGGGCGTCAGGCGATATCACGCAACTCTCGGCGTAGAATCTTGCCCACCGGGGTCATCGGTAGCGATTCACGTACCACAATGTGTTTAGGGACTTTGTAGCCGGTGAAGTTGGCCTTGCAGTAGGCCTTCAAGTCATCGACGTTCACCCCCCCTTCACGGGCGACTACGAACAGCTTCACCGCCTCCCCGGAGCGCTCGTCAGGTACGCCGATGGCCGCGCAGTTGGCGACCTGCGGATGGCCCATGACCACCTCTTCGATTTCATTGGGGTAAACGTTGAAGCCCGAGACGATGATCATGTCCTTCTTGCGATCGACGATGCGGGTGAAACCGTCCGGGTCGATCACCGCGATGTCGCCGGTTTTGAACCAACCCTCGGCATCCAGTGCCTGCGCCGTGGCCTCCGGCTGCTGCCAGTAACCCTTCATCACCTGTGGGCCCTTGATGCACAACTCGCCACGCTCACCCAGAGGTTGTTCGTTGCCATCATCATCGATGACCTTGAACGCTGTGCCTGCTACCGGTATACCCACGGTGCCGAGGCGCGCCAGCTTGCCGTAGGGGTTGGTGCTGGCCACAGGTGAGGTTTCGGTCAGGCCATAACCCTCGACGATGCGGCAGCCCGTGAGTGCCTCCCAGCGCTCGGCAGTGGCTTTGACCAACGCCGTACCCCCTGAGTTGGTGACTTTCAGTGCCGAAAAGTCCAGCTGGCGGAAGCCCGGATGGTCCATCAATGCGACGAACAAGGTGTTGAGCCCCAGCAGCGCAGAAAAACGCCACTTGCCCAGCTCCTTGATGAACCCAGGGATGTCCCGTGGGTTGGTGATGAGCACGTTGTGATTGCCGGTCACCATCATGCACATGCAGTTCGCGGTGAAGGCATAGATGTGGTACAGCGGCAATGGCGCAATCATCACTTCCTGCCCGTCTTTGATCAGCCGCTGGCCGTCCGGGCCATGCTGGGAAAAGCACGCCAGCACCTGCAGCATGTTGGCTACCAGGTTGCCATGGGTGAGCATCGCGCCTTTGGCCAGGCCCGTGGTGCCACCGGTGTACTGCAGCACGGCGATGTCGTCCAGCGACTGCGGCACCGGTTTGTGCGCAAGGCTGCGGCCATCACGCAATACCTGCTTGAACGCAATGGCTTGGGGCAGGTGGTAGGCCGGGACCATTTTCTTCAGCTTGTCGACCACAGTGTTGACCAGCCAGCCTTTGGCCGTGGGCAGTAGATCCCCCATCTTCGCCTCGATCAGGTAATCGATCGCGGTGTCGGGCAACACCTCCTGGACGCGCTTGCCGAACATGTTCAGGTACACCAGGGCGCGGGCGCCGGAATCCTTGAACTGGTGGCGCATTTCGCGCTCTGTGTACAGCGGGTTGGTGTTGACCACGATCAACCCGGCGCGCAGGGCGCCGAACACGGCAATGGGATACTGCAGCACGTTGGGCATCTGCACTGCGATGCGGTCCCCTGGCTTGAGGTCAGTGTGCTGCTGCAACCAGGCCGCGAAAGCGGCCGAATGGCGCTCGAGCTCTGCATAGTTCAGGGTCACTCCGAGGTTGCTGAAGGCCGGGCGCTCGGCGAAGCGCTCGCAAGAGCGCTCGAACACCTCGACGACCGACCCATAGGCGTCAAGGTCGATGGAGGAAGGCACGCCCTCGGGGCGTTTGTCGTTCCAGAAGTCGGCTTGCATTTATTATTGTTCCTCTGCCTGAGACCGCATCGATTCCTTGCCCTGTGTGTCAGGTGACATAAGGGCGTTGAGCCGACGTTAGCAGGTAAGCCCGAGGTGGCATATACGCCAAGTGCCGCCATTAACATTGTGAATCTTATTTGTGCCCTACCTGCAATTGGGCCGGTTGTGCATACACTGTGCGGTAATCTTAGCGAAGGAATGGCCATGCCCTATGACGCCTACTGGCTGCCAGCCAGCGACCATTGCCGGCTGTACGTGCACCAATGGCGGCCAGCCACGCCGGCCAAGGCCGTGGTGCTGCTGGCCCACGGCATGGCTGAGCATGGCGGGCGCTACCAGCGCCTGGGCCAAGCCCTCTCCGACGCCGGCTACGCATTGGTGGCGCCAGACCAGCGCGGCCACGGGCGCACCGCCGAGCATGGCAGTTTAGGCCTTTTTGCCCGCGAACATGGCTGGGATGCCGTGGTCAACGACCTCGGCTTGCTGGCCCAGCACATCGCTCAGCAATTTCCCTGCACCCCTGTTTTTTTATTCGGCCACAGCATGGGCAGTTACATCGCGCAGGCCTACCTCATCCACCACAGCGCCAGCTTGTACGGGGCGATACTCAGTGGCTCGAACCTGCAACCTGTCGCGCTGTACCGGGCGGCGCGCCTGATTGCGCGCATTGAGGCCTGGCGCCAGGGGCCAACGGGCAAGAGTGCCCTGATCGAGTGGCTGTCGTTCGGTTCATTCAACAATGCCTTCAAGCCCAACCGCACGGCTTTCGACTGGCTCAGCCGCGACCCGGCCGATGTGGACAAGTACGTCAACGACCCGCTCTGTGGCTTTCGCTGCACCAACCAGCTATGGCTCGACCTGCTGCAAGGGCTGGCGAACATCAGCATGACGTCCAACCTGGCGCAGATCGACCCGAACCTGCCGGTGCTGATAATTGGCGGCGAATGTGATCCGGTGAGTGCCGGCAAGCGTCTTACCCATCTGGCCGATGCCTTGCGCGCGACCGGCAATCGACATGTACAGTTGCGCGTCTATGCTGACGCGCGGCATGAGATGCTCAACGAAACCAATCGGGACGAGGTCACCGCCGACATCCTCGCATGGCTTGAGCAGGCCCTGGCACTCGGCCGCCCTGCTCGCAGCGAATGATATCGGCCTTGTCCGCTCATCAAGGAAACGCCAATGACCCAGGTCACCAACACGCCTTACGAAGCTTTGGAAGTCGGCCAGAAAGCCACCTACGACAAGTCTGTCGAAGAACGCGATATCCAGCTGTTCGCCGCCATGTCCGGTGACCACAACCCGGTGCACCTGGATGCCGAGTTCGCCGCCAAAAGCATGTTCAAAGAGCGCATTGCCCACGGTATGTTCAGTGGTGCGCTGATCAGCGCCGCCGTGGCCTGCACGCTGCCGGGCCCTGGCACCATTTACCTGGGCCAGCAAATGAGCTTCCAGAAGCCGGTGAAAATCGGCGACACGCTGACCGTGCGTTTGGAAATTCTGGAGAAGCTGCCCAAGTTCAAGGTCCGTATCGCCACGAACGTCTACAACCAGAACGATGAGCTGGTTGTCGAGGGGGTGGCCGAAATCTTGGCACCGCGCAAGCAACAGACAGTGGAGCTTGTATCGCCACCGAATTTCATTGCCAGCTGAGCGCCGCTGTGAGCGTGTTCGCCTGAGAACGCGCTCCCTTGCGCCCCATTCAGGCAACTGTCTTGGTGGCCTGTGTCTGCCTCTTCGCTAAAGCCGCTCCCACACCGACCGTGCACCTACACTAGCTGGCTCAAGCGCTTTTCGATGTGCCGCCGCTCAGGTGCCTGGCGGGCCAACGCGAGTGCCTTCTGCCACGCCGCTCGCGCCTGCTCGACCTGCCCCAAGTCCTGATGCAACTGGGCCTGCGCCGCATGCGCCAAGTGATAGTCGCGCAACTCGCCGGCCGCCAGAAGCGCCTGCACCGCGTCCAGGCCGGCTTGCGGCCCGTCACGCTTGGCCAATGCCACTGCACGGTTGAGCGCCACGACGGCTGAAGGCCAATGCTGTAGCAAAACATCGTACAGCGCCAAGATTTGCCCCCAGTCCGTCTCTTGCGCAGTTGCCGCCTCAGCGTGCACCGCTGCGATCGCCGCCTGCACGCTGTAGGCTCCAAAGTCCCGGCGGCCAAGAGCCAGGCGCACCAGTTCGCACCCCTCGGTGATCTGTTCGCGGTTCCACAGGCCGCGGTCCTGCTGATCGAGCAACACCAGATTACCGTCGGCATCGCTGCGGGCACGCTGGCGCGAAGCCTGCAACAGCATGAGCGCAAGCAACCCTATGGCCTCGGCGTCCGGCAGCAGTTGCACCAGTAGCCGGCCCAGGCGTATAGCCTCGTCGCATAGCGCCTGCTGAACCAAGGCCTGGCCTGAGGAGGCCGAATAACCTTCGTTGAAAACCAGATAGATCACCCGCAGCACGCTCTCCAGACGCTCGGGCAGCGCGTGCAGGTCCGGGACCTGATATGCAATACCGGCATCGCGAATCTTCGCCTTGGCACGGACGATGCGCTGAGCGATGGTCGCAGGGCTTTGCAAAAAAGCCCGGGCGATTTGCTCGGTGCTCAAGTCGCAGACTTCGCGCAGGGTGAGTGGCACCTGGGCATCGGCCGCCAGGGCTGGGTGGCAGCAGGTGAAGATCAATCGCAGGCGGTCATCGACCAGCAGTTCTTCCTCACTAGGGTCTTGTGCATGGCCTTCGGTCAGCATGATCAGATCAGCTTGAGCGCGGTCAAGACGGGCCCGCCTGCGCAGCGCGTCGATGGCTTTGAAACGCCCAGCCGAAACCAACCAGGCCCGCGGATTGTCAGGAATACCATCATGCTGCCAGCGCTGCACCGCGATAAAGAACGCTTCATGCAAGGCCTCCTCGGCGAGATCGAAATCCCCCAGCAACCGGATCAGCGTCGCCAGGATACGCCGCGAGTCACGCCGGTACACGCTTTCGACTTCGGCACGCACCTCCTCCTGCGCCAACACCGGCATCAGTCCGGCATCCGCTGGGTCACGACCTCGACAAGGCGATCCAGGCTTTCACCCCAACCCTGATGGAAACCCATTTCTTCATGGGCGCGGCTGTCGGCCGCATTCCAGTGCCAGGCACGGGCGGTATAGCGGGTTTTGCCGTGCTCTTCGTCAAAGCTGATCACCGCTGTCATGAACGCCTTGGGCGAAGGTACCCAGCCTGGCCCGAAGGCATCGGTGAAAACCAGACGGCGCGGCGCGGCAATCTCCAGAAACACCCCTTGGCTTGGGTATTCGCTGCCATCCGGGGCACGCATCAGGGTACGGAACAGGCCGCCGACCCACAGCTGCATCTCACATTCAGCAGTGGTCATGCCATGTGGCCCCCACCACTGCATCAGCCATTGAGGCTCGGTCCAGGCGCGGAACACTTTGGCAGGCGGCGCATCGATCAAGCGGGTGATGACCAGCTCATGCTGCGCGGGTGCGTGTTGAGCAAGGGACATTGTTGTTCTCCGTTGCTGTTAGGGTTGCAGTTCGCGTATCGGTCTGACTTCCACGCTGCCAACCCGCGCAGCCGGAATGCCCTTGGCGATGTTCAGCGCCTCGTCCAGGTCCTGGGCATCGACCAGGTAGAAACCGGCGAGCTGCTCTTTGGTTTCAGCGAACGGCCCATCGGTGATACTCATCCGCCCGCCACGCATGCGCACGGTGGTAGCGGTCTGCACGGGTTTGAGCGCCTCGGCCGCAACGATGCGCCCGCCGGCATGCAGCGATTGCGCATAGGCCAGGCATTCGGCGTCTTCAGGGCTGTCAGGCAGGCTGTGCAGCAGCCCCTCATCACAATAGACCAGGCACAGGTATTTCATGGGCGTCTCCAGGCGTTGGCAACTTGCATTTGGCGATAGCCGATCAAGGCTTGAGATCGAACAGTGCTTTCTGAGTTTGCATGTCGAACGGCGCCGACCAGTGTTCGTGGATCACCTGCCACTGACCGCCGGCCTTGCGGTAGGCGACGGTCACGCGGATATACCCGCACTGGCTCTGGTCATCCTCAGGGCCGCAGCGGTTGAGCCAATGGGCCAACGCCAGCTCGGCCTCGGCATGCACGGTCAGTTGTGAGCGTTCGAAGACCATCGGGCCTGTGCACATACCCATGCACATTTCCCAATGCGCCTGGTACGCGGCTTTGCCCTTGAATTGCAACGAAGCGATGGCGTCGAAGGCCACGATGTCATCGGCATATGGCGCGGTGATCCGGGGGATGTCGCGATCACGCACGGCCTGCATCCAAAGGTCGATCAGTTGACGGATTTCTGTTTCGGCTGAGGTATTCATCACAGGGCGCTCCGATCGATCATCAGCGGTACAGGGCTGCCCTGTACCTTCAGATCTTGGTCGAACGGCAGCAGGCCAAATCGACAGGCGCTGAGAACATTTTTTCAAACCGCCATAGCCGCCCTCTAATGGCTGGCGAGGATGAATTCACGATAGCCAGAAATGATCACATACACCGCGAAGTAGCAGAAAATTGCAGCTGACAACAGGTAAGACCACGTCAGCAGTCGGTCACCCAGCAAGCGCCCACCGTGGCTGGCCATAGCGCACAGGCCCATGCACCAGACCAGCCCTGCGCAGAAGAAGCCCCCTAGAAAAAGCCCAGCATCCAGCGCACTACCGCCACCGGAGCGGGAGATCAGCACGCCCCCGACGGCCGCGAACCAGAGGATCGCGCTGGGCGACGACATGGCCAGAAAGATGCCCCGCAGAAACTCGCGCCAGCCAGGCTCAACCACCACCTGCGCACTGGCATCCATGTGGCCGCCACGCCAAGCCGCCCACAACATCCTGACGGCGAACCACACCAGCAAGGCGGAGCCGCCAATCCACAGCGTCCAACGAACGCTTTCGAACTGCAACAGCACGGTCATGCCCGCCAGTGCCGCAACGGCGTAGATCAAGTCGCCCACGCACGTTCCCAAGCCGAGCCAGAAGCCCTGCATGAAGCCGCGTTGCATCGCCAGGGTGATCATGGCGATATTGGCGACGCCAATGTCCAGGCACAAGGAAAGGCTAAGAAGAAAACCGTTGGAAAATGGCATTGAATACTCGGAGTCTGGGGCGATCTGGGAGGTAATGCGGGCGGGGACGAGCCTGCTAGCGCGCGGTGTTTGACTGGCCGGCGAGCACTTAGGCGTAGCGGTCACGATCTACATCGGCACCGCTCGGCGTGATTGGCCCAGCAGCCCAACGTTCGGCCCAGAGTGGCCAGACGCGCTGAGGCCTCGGCGGGGTGTGCTGGTGAACGAAAATCGGCGGCTTTGCGAAGGCGTGGAGGTCGAACATGTCGATCATCCCTATCGGTACGTAAGGCACCGATCCTAAACGCCCTGAGCGCGTTTGGTAAGGCCAATGATGCCCTGACGCCCCTTGGCGGGGCGGCAGGGCATTGCGCCCATCACCCTTGCTGGCAACCTTCACCCATCGCCCGATACTGGATGGTGTGTACCTGGCCCTGATGGTCTTCGTACGTCATGGTTGCTGGCACCACTTCACAGACATTAGGGATGGTTGAGAGATTGATCACTCGCTTGATGTCGAGGTTCATGGAGTAGTCGTACTGTTGGGCTACAGGCTCACTGGAGACCGGTTGGGCCTCATCAGCGAGGGCGAGCGACGACATACCGACCAGTGCAAGAATCAGTAATGCTTTCATGGGAATTGACCTTTATAACAGTCTAGCTGATCGCGTGACTTCTAATGCCGTCAATGGCGCGGAGAAGTTGTCATCCTCGGCGAAGATGACACGAAGTACCGATCCCGCTTCATCTACTACGGGGGGATGCCTAGAATTCTACGCTTGTGCTGAAATAGTTGAACGCTGAACTCGGACATTCACCCTTGCAGGATTTGCAATAATCTGAGAAAAATCGCAACGGCTCTTCACCTTAAGATCCCCAGCCAAAGCCAACCGTTCAAGGTGTCTGCATGACTACCCTGCATTGCACGCTATTGCGCGGCGCCGAGCGCAGATTGCTCGAGCATTTCTATAAACAACATGGTTCGCGCATGCGCCCAGCCAATGACGGCGAATCATGGGTCGCCCGAAGCGATGGCATCGTGGCAGGCCTGTGCCTGAGTGACGTGGCCGATGGCCGGTGGCTAACAGGGCTGTTCGTCGCACCTCAGGCACGCTGCCAGGGGGTGGCTGCATATTTGGTAGAAGCAGCACTGGCCGGCACCTGCGGCTCAACTTGGCTGTTCTGCCAGCCAGAACTCACGCTTTATTATCAGCGTCTGGGCTTCAGCATTACCGAGCAACTGCCACAGGCCCTGGCCTCGCGCTTGCAACGCTACCAGCGCAGCAAGCGCCTGCTGGCGATGGTGCGGCCTCAGTCGCCGCGCTCATCCAGCCCAGGAAATAGCACATCGGTGTAGCCGAACTTGGCAAAATCCTGGATACGTGATGGGTACAGTCGCCCTGCGAGGTGATCGCATTCATGTTGCACGACACGGGCATGGAAGCCATCGGCGAAGCGGTTGATCGGGTTACCCTGGGGGTCAATACCCGTATAGCTGATGTGCTTGAAACGTGGCACCACGCTACGCAAGCCCGGCACTGAAAGGCAACCCTCCCACCCGTCCTCCTGTTCTGCGCCCATCGGGGTAATGACAGGGTTCAGCAAAATGGTTAGTGGCACTGGCTCAGCGTCCGGGTACCGCTCGCTACGCTCAAAGCCGAAGATCACCAGCTGAAGGTCGATGCCGATCTGCGGCGCCGCCAGGCCTACACCACCAACGTGGTGCATGGTGTCGAACATGTCATCGATCAGTTGCTGCAGTTCGACACTGCCAATCAGATGTTCAGGCACCGGGGGCGCGATGCGCAGCAGGCGCTCGTCACCCATTTTCAGAATGTCACGGATCATCGAGTGTTCGTCTCGGACGTTTGCGGCTCGACGGGGCGTTCATGACCGAGCACGGTGATAGTGTCCTGAGGGGTATCCTCTTCGAACTCTTTCTCACCAGGGTTCTTGCCCTCTTGCGACATATGCTCGATCACCGCGTTCATCTCTGCCCCTAGCAACAACACCGCGGCGGAAATGTAGAAATACAACAGCAATACGATGATCGCCCCAATGCTGCCGTACATGGCGTTGTAATCGGCAAACGTCTTGACGTAATAGGCGAAACCCAACGAGGCGATGATCCAGACCACCACCGCCAGAACGGACCCTGGGGTAATAAAGCGAAACTTCTGTTTCACGTCTGGCATCACGTAATAGATCAATGCGACCGCAACCATCATCAAAATGACGATCGCTGGCAAGCGCAGTACTGTCCACACCGTGACGATGACTTCCTGCAAGCCGACCTGTGCGGCAATCCACTCCATCACCTGCGGCCCGAGCACCATCAGCGCGGCGGCTACCAACAGCATCCCAGCGATGCCGATGGTGTAGATGATCGACAGTGGAATACGCTTCCACACCGGGCGCCCCTCTGGCACATCATAAGCGGCATTCATGGCGCTCATCATCAGCCGCACGCCTGCCGAAGCGGTCCAGAGCGCGATGACGATACCCACCGAAAGCAGCCCGCCCTTGGACTGCTGCAACTGGTCGATCACAGGGTTGACCTGCTCCAGTGCCTGGGGCGGCAGCACCAGTTCTGTTTGCAAGCGCAGCCAGGAAAAGAAATCAGGCAGATGTAAAAAACCGATCAGTGCGATCAGAAACAGCAAGAATGGGAATAAAGAAAACAGCATCTGGTAGGCCAACGCAGACGCATAGGTCGACATTTCGTCGTCGAGAAATTCCTTGACGGTACGTACCAGCACTCGGTGCATGGGTAGCCCGCGCAGGTCGGGGAAAATCATAGCGTCTCCTTTCGCCGCTCGATTCTTGAGTACAGCAGGTAAGTCTAATAGACCACGCGCAGGATGTACTGCTCCCGGCCATGCAAGAAATAATGCCCTCACCCGTTTTCGCCTCCCAAGGAGGCAAAAACGGGCGGGCTCAGATCAAGGCTTCTTCACTGCGTCTTTCACGTCGCCCTTGACCTGCTGCGCTTCGCCTTTGAGCTCCTGAGCTTTGCCCTCGGCGCGCATCTTGTCGTTGCCCGTCACCTTGCCAACGCCCTGCTTGATGTTACCAACCGCTTCGTTGGCCAGGCCTTTTGCTTTGTCTTTGGTGCCGCTCATGGCAAATCTCCTGCAGATGGAGACACGAAAAACCGTGTCGACATTTGATGGACCTGGCGGGGTTGTCAGGAGTTTCAAAGAATTTTTCCCGAACGAGCCTAACGGTAAACAGTGCGGGCGAATACCGCACCGAATCAGCCTCTGCGCACTGCGCTAGAGCTGGGCAGTGCCCTAGAATCACAGGTCAGGGCAACCCACGCCGGCTGCCTGCGCACAAGAACAACAGTTTTCGGACCCTCGCCCTATGCGTTTGCTACCCCTGTTCGCGGCCATGTTGCCGTTGCTACCCATCCCTGCCTTGGCCGACGCACCGGCCCGCGAAACCCTCGAAGTCACCCGCTATGCCGACGATGGTCAACCTGGCACCCTGCGCTGGGCCATCGAAACCAGCAACCAGAGCCCCGGCCAGTACCGTATCGACATTGCCGCCGTGGGCAAGCCCCCGTATGTGATACGTCCCAGCCGAGCCTTGCCGGACATCAAAGGCCCGGTGCAGATCACCGGGTTGCCTTGGGCCCGAAACGGCCAGTACATCGCTATCGACGGTTCGGGTTACATCAAGGACCAGGGCGTGCGCAGTTGCCCCGGCGCCCTGCCCGGCCAATTCGGCACGAACGTGCGCACCACTACCAACCCTGGCCTGGTGCTGCGCGATACGCAGGGGGTGCATATCAGTGGGCTGGAGGTGCGCAATTTCTGTATTGGCATTCTGGTCAATCGCGCCAGCGGCAATGTCATCGAAGACAACCGCATCGTCGCCAATAAAGGTGGCGCCGGCATCATGCTGACCGGCGACGATGGCGCCGGTAACCCGACCGCCACCACCACAGTCAACAACAAAGTGCTACGCAACCAGTTGATAGACAATGGCGATGGCCTGGAGCTGACCCGCGGCGCGGCGTTCAACCTGGTGGCCGATAACCTGTTCCGCTCTACACCGGCCAACCCCGAACCTTCCCAAGGCATCGAAATCCTGTTGGGCAACGACAACAGTGTGGTGCGTAACCGCTTCGAGAACTACTCGGACGGTTTGCAGATCAACTGGGGCAACCGCAACTACCTGGGCGCCAACACCTTCAGCGGCAACTCGATCGGCGTCAGCGTAACCGGCCAGGGCAACATCCTCGACGGCAACCTGATTTACGGCAACCGCATAGGTGTGGCGCTGCGCCCGGAGCCGCAAACCACTGCCAACCGCCTTACCGGCAACCGTATCTGGGGCAACAGCCAGGACATTCGCCGCTGCGAGGCCGGAGGCTCCTGCGTGCCGAACCAACGAACCGGCGCCATCGTCTTCGGTGTACCGGCCCAGGCCCATGCGCTGTATGTGGGTTCACGCGGGGTGGGTGCGGACCTGCCCAGGCAGGACCAGGCGGTCATCTGCGACGCCAAGGGCGCGCCTGAGCCTTGCCAACCGTTGCCCAACCACAATCAGCAGGCGCCTCGGTTGCTCGCGCTCAACGGCAACGCGCTGCAGGGTGAAGTGCAAGGGCCCGCATCGAGCCTGCTGCGCATCGAGCTGTTCGGCAACGCTGGTGCGGCTGCGACGGAAGCAGAGCAGTACCTGGGCGAGGTGCTGGTCAATAGCGATGCCAACGGCCAGGCGCAATTCACCCAGGTGCTGGAGAATGCCGACGGTTTGAAGAGTTTCACAGCGACCGTGACGACGGCCGAGGGTGCCAGCTCCGAGTTGAGCAGGCCTATCAGTCGATGACCTTGGCGGCCGCTGCCCGGCCGACTTGGCTCGTGACCCTGGGGTGATGACTGTGGCAGCGGCTTTGAGGTGTCAAACCTTGCCGCGCCCGGTGCCACCCCTCACAATGCAGCCCTAATCAAGCGTCACACCGCAGGAACCTGCATGAAACTCGACAAACCCGCCGCCATCGCCCGCCGCAATCAGGCTTTGGCCAACCCGGTGCTGACCAGCGCCAACACCCTGTTCGCCATACTCGACCGCAAGCGCAACCTGTGGTGGTTCGAAGTGCCGGTGGCCCTACTGCGCAAAGGCCAACCCGACTGGGTGAACCTGTTGCTGCACACCCCGCAAAGCGACGAGCTGCAACACCTCAAGGTGCCGACCAACTTCCTGCGTGCTCACCAAGAGCAAATGGAGGTGCGCAACCCCGGCAAGCGCCGTTCGACCATCAGCCTGGCCTTGAGCGCCGACCGCGACTCGCTGCTGCGCGACACCCGCCCCGGTGGTGAGCAGCTGGACTTCCGTACCTTCGTGCAGGGCTGATCAGGCCTTTTCGATGCGATCGTCATGGATGACGATACGGCCTTGCTTGAACAAGCCACCAATGGCCTTCTTGAAGTTGCCTTTGCTGACGTTGAACATCTGACTGATCACCTCAGGGGCGCTTTTGTCGCTCACTGCCAGCACACCGCCCTGGGCCTCGACTTGCGCCATGATGCGTTCCTGCAGGTCGTCAGCCAGCGCCTTGCCGACCGGCTGCAGGCTCAGTGCAATCTTGCCGTCGTGGCGCACTTCTTTGATGTAACCGTCCACGTGCATGCCTGAGCGCAAGAACTTGAAGACCTCGTTCTTGTGAATCAGGCCCCAATGACGGTTGTTGATGATGGCCTTGAAGCCCATCGGCGTCTCGCCAGCTACCAGCAACTGCACGGGCTGGCCGACCTGGTAATCAGCGGGGCTAAGGTCCAGGTAGCGATCGAGCCGCGAGGTGGCTGTGATGCGCCGGGTCCGTTTGTCGAGGTAGGCATGCACCACGCAGTAGTCGCCGATCTTCAACTGACGGGATTCTTCCGAATACGGCATCAGTAGGTCCTTGGACAGGCCCCAATCGAGGAAGATACCGGCCCCATTGATGTCCTTGACCTTGAGGCTGGCGAACTCCCCCACCTGCACCTTGGGCTTTTCGGTGGTGGCGATCAGTTGGTCTTCGCTGTCCAGGTAGATGAACACGTTCAACCAGTCATCGACCTCGGTTTCGGCGTCCTTCGGGATGTACCGCCCAGGCAGAAGGATCTCGCCATCGGCGCCGCCGTCCAGGTACAGGCCGAATTCCACGTGCTTCACGATTTGCAAACTGTTGTAACGCCCAAGCAGAGCCATTTCCGATGTTCCTCAAGACTAGGCGGCTATTCTACACCGCAAGCCAGCGCACTGCCCGACCACTGATTGAGCGGAACCGCACGCTGGCACTCTGCGTCTACCCATAGCTCAGCCACTGCAAGGACCTGCACATGCCTGTACGCCTACCCATAGCCCTGCTCGTCGCCGCGGCCTGTGCATTGGCCCTGGCCGCCTGCAGCCGCATGGACCTCGCCTACCGCAACCTTGATCGTCTGGTACCTTGGTCACTCAATGACTACCTGGACATGAACCGCGAGCAGAAGACGCTGCTCGACGAACGGTTGCAAACGCACCTGGCCTGGCACTGCCAGACCCAGCTGCCTGGCTACCTCGACTGGCTTGATCGGGTGCGCGACATGGTCGCTAAAAACCAGGTGACAGACCTGGCCTTGCAGCAACGTACCGCTGAAGCGCGCCAGGCCATTGGCCGGGTCGCAGAAGAGATCACGCCATCGGCCAGCGAATTGCTACGTGGAATGACCGATGCGCAAGTGGCCGAGATGCGTAGCGCCTTTGCCGATGACATCCGCGAGCGGCAAAAAGAATATGTAGACACGCCCTTGACCGAGCAGATCGCCAGCCGCAGCGAGCGCATGGAAAAACGCCTGAGCAGCTGGTTCGGCAAACTCAACGATGCCCAGCGCCAGCGGGTGTATGCATGGTCACAAGCGTTGGGTGACCAGAACCGCCAGTGGATCGCCAACCGCCAGCACTGGCAGCAGCAACTGTTGCTGGCGATGAATCAGCGCAATGACGAAAGCTTCGAGCCCCGTCTTGCCACATTGCTACAACACAAAGAGAGCCTGTGGACGCCAGAGTACCGCGCGGCCTTCCACAATACCGAGCAACAGGCCCGCAGCCTGCTAGTCGACTTGCTGCAACTGAGCACGCCAACACAGCGCCAGTACCTGCAAGAGCGGCTGGCCAAAGTACGCACCAACTTCAGCGAACTGAAGTGCCTCAAAGGCTGAACCCATCAACAAGCCCTGGCCCCTGGCGGGTTATCAGCGCCCCTTGCGCCGATACGGGAACACGTCGATCACCTTGCCTTCGCGAATCGCCGCCTGCAGGCTCTTCCAGTAATCGGCGTCATACAATTCCCCATGCAGGCGGCTGAACAGTCGGCGCTGGCCCATATCGGCAAACAGGAACGGCGGAAATTCCTCGGGGAATACATCGTGGGGTCCAATCGAATACCACGGCTCGCCCGACATCTCATCTTCGGGGTAGCGCGGCGGCGGAATATGCCTGAAGTTCACCTCGGTTAGAAAACTGATCTCGTCATAGTCGTAGAACACGACCCGCCCGTGGCGGGTCACGCCGAAGTTCTTCAGCAACATGTCCCCAGGGAAAATATTCGCCGCCGCCAGTTGCTTGATAGCCAGCCCATAGTCCTCCAGAGCCTCGAGCACCTGGGCTTCGCTGGCCTGTTCCAGATACAGGTTGAGCGGGGTCATCCGCCGCTCGGTCCAACAATGGCGGACCAGTACCGTGTCGCCCTCGATGGCTACGGTCGATGGCGCCACTTCCAATAGCTCGGCCAGGCACTCGGGTTCGAACTTGCTGCGGGGGAATCGGAAATCGGCAAACTCCTGGGTATCAGCCATACGCCCCACCCGGTCCACTTGTTTGACCAGGCGGTATTTTTCGATGACCGTGGCGCGGTCGACGGTCTTGGAAGGC
The DNA here is from genome assembly GCF_046230725.1 of Pseudomonas sp. KCJK9000. Classification (NCBI taxonomy): domain Bacteria; kingdom Pseudomonadati; phylum Pseudomonadota; class Gammaproteobacteria; order Pseudomonadales; family Pseudomonadaceae; genus Pseudomonas; species Pseudomonas sp. KCJK9000. The sequence continues at coordinate 25,392 of NZ_JBJJLN010000025.1, forward strand.
GAAAAGCGGTCTTTGATGATCTTGAACACCGTATTGAAGCCCGGGAGGGTGAACACGCTCATGACCATACCGCGTACGCCCGGTGCCATGGTGAAACGGTCGTCACTGCTTGCCAGGTGGTTGATCAAGGCCCGGTAGAACTCTGACTTGCCCTGCTTGTAAAAACCAATTGAGGTGTAAAGCTCGGCAATATGCTTACCCGGCAGAATGCGCTTGAGAAAGTTGACGAACTCCGCTGGCACCGGCACGTCGGCCATGAAATACGAACGGGTGAACGAAAAGATGATCGACACCTGCGCCTCGTCGGTAATCAAGCTATCGGCCTCTATACCATGGCCCTCTCGGTGCAGCAGCGCGATCACCAGCGGCCATTGCTCGTCAGCGTTGTACAGGCGCCCGACCAGGTAGGCACCCTTGTTGCGGTAAAGCACCGGCACGAAAAGTTCAAGGCTCAGCGTCGGGTCCTTGCACACCCAGTCCGGAAGGGTTTCGCGCAATTGCCCTTCCAGACGCGCGATGTCGCTTTCCAAGTCGCCGTAGGGCGTGTCGAACGGATAGTCGGCGAAAATCCTGCGCAGCAGGTTTTTGAGGCCCGCCCCGAGCGTGTAGGTACGGGTCTGGGCAGCCCGCTGGTGAGCGCGTAGCGATGGCCGAGTGGTGTGGATGAACATGCAGCCGTCGCTGATCTGGTCATGGCTGAACAGGCTGCAGAACAGCGAGTTGTACCAGGTTTCCGCCAGCTCATCGTCCAGACGCGGGTCGATCAGGCGGATATAGGCGCTTTTCACCAGTGGCCATTGCTCTACATCCAACAGCGCCTGTTCGTCGAAGCCATCACGCAGCCAGGCGTTGACCTCGCCGACTTTTTGTTCATAAAGGTTGATCCGCAGCGCCGCTGCACGCTGAATGTCCTGCCAGCGTGCCTGCTCGAAGCGCTCCCGAGCACCCAAGGTGATACGGCGAAAATGCTCGCGATAGTCGTCAAAACCGTCAAGGATCATCCGCGCGATCTCGCCGGCCGGCCAATGCTGGGTCATGGAATCAACCTCGGGGCTTGATGAGATAAAGAGCTTAGCCTGAACTGGCCGGCTGGCGGGCCAGCCTGCGTGCACGATGCCCACCGCAAAAAGCTCGCCGTGGGAGCGAGCTGGCCCGCAAACCTGCACGAGAGATTCATAACGCAAGAAAGCACAAGATCACATGCGACGCCTGGCGTACACTCGCGCCCTGCCCTGTCCCCGGAGACCGTTGTGAGCCCCATCGCCCTAGCCCGCCTATTGACCCTTGCCGCTGTATGGGGGGCGAGCTTTCTGTTCATGCGTATCATCGCCCCGGAGTTGGGCACCATCCCTACCGCATTCTTTCGGGTTTCCATCGCCTGCCTGGGCCTGATCGGTATTCTTAGCGTGGGCCGCATACCCTGGCATTTCAACGGTAAACTTGGCGCTTGCCTGGTGCTGGGCATGATCAACTCGGGCATCCCGGCCACCTTCTATTCAGTGGCCGCGCAGGTGCTACCGGCCGGTTATTCGGCGATTTTCAATGCAACCACCCCGCTGATGGGGGTACTGATAGGCGCGCTGTTCTTCCACGAGGCCATGACTTTGCCCAAGCTGGCAGGCATTTTCCTCGGCCTGTTCGGTGTCGGCATCCTCAGCGGTGCCGGCCCGGTGGCACTGGACATGGCGCTCTTGCAAGGCGCATTGGCGTGCCTGGCGGCCACTACCTGCTACGGCTTTGCCGGTTTTCTTGCACGGCGCTGGATCAGCGGCCTGGACAGCCGCCTGTCAGCCTTGGGCAGCATGCTAGGGGCCACCTTGCTGATGAGCCCGCTGTTCGCGTGGAGTGCGCTGACCCAACCACCTGCCAGCTGGGGCGGCTGGCAGGTATGGCTTTCCCTGCTGGGCTTGGGCCTGGTATGTACCGCCTTCGCCTACATCCTGTACTTCCGCCTGCTGGCCGAAATCGGCCCGGTCAAGGCCAGCACCGTGACCTTTTTGATCCCGGTGTTCGGCGTGGTGTGGGGGGCATGGCTGCTGGATGAGCCCGTATCGATGGCGCATGCTTATGGCGGCGTGCTGATCGCCTTGGCGCTGTGGCTGGTGCTGCGCCCAGCCCGGCCCTGAGGCGATGCAGACCATGAGCGATACTTACAGGAAGGTGCTGTTCCGCCTGGAGCAGGACGCCAATGGCTACCCACCCGCTTCGGTGGAGGGCTTGTGGACGCAGGCCACCCCTGGCGGCTACCGGGTCGACAGCATCCCCTTTCATGTCTATGGCATCGCACCAGGCGACATCATCCGCATCCGCTCGGAGGGCGAACAGGCCTGGTTCGACGCCTTGCAACACAGTGCCGGGGCGTCGGTGTTTCGTGTGGTGGTCAAGCCACCAGAACCGCTGGAACAGGTGGTTGCGGCCATGCGCGAGTTCGGCTGCAACTGCGAGATGGAGAAGGCGGTCAGAATGCTGGCGGTGGAGCTGCCAGCAAGCCATTCGGCCGACACCCTGCTTTACTACCTGCTGACCCAGCGCGAGGCCGGGGTACTGGACTTCGAAGAAGGCGTATTGCGCCACGCCATCCCCGAAGACCTACGCTAGCCATTACGCTTGTCCAAGCTGCAACGGTCGGGTCTTCAGTGAGGAGTGAGTTTTGCGATGGGGTGATGGTTCGAGAGGCCGGCACTGGCTCTTTAAGGCTAAAGCCAGTCCAACCCTGTGCTGGCACTGTTTTGTTGACCTGTGCAGCTCCCTTCACGCCTGAAGCACCTCCCACAGGTTGAAGCTTATCTCGAAGCTTGCCCAGGCGCGGTGAGAGCGGGTTTACCCAAGAACAGGTCGGCCCTGCAATCAGAACAACCAGCGGTACAGCAAATAAGCCACCACCACCGCCAGCACCGGGCGCAGAATGCGATAGGCCTTGGGGTTGGCGCGCTTGAACTGCTTCATGCGGGTGCTGATCTTGTTGCTGAAGCGCTTGCTCCAGGCATAGGCCTGGTTGATTCCGCCAACTCGCTCGTCATCGGTGTTCTGCGGCGCGGTAGCACGGCCAAGGAAAGCGCTGACCTTGCGGTTGATGCGGGTCATCAATGGGCTGCTCAGCGGGCGCTCGATGTCGCAGAACAGAATCACCCGGGTAACGTCGGTTTCGTTCTTGACCCAGTGCACGTAGGTTTCGTCGAACATCACGTCTTCACCGTCACGCCAGGCGTACTCCTGGCCATCGACGTAGATGCGGCAGGCATCGGAGTTAGGTGTCGAAAGCCCCAGGTGGTAACGCAACGAGCCGGCAAACGGGTCGCGGTGCGGGTTCAAGTGGCTGCCACCGGGCAGCAGAGCGAACATCGCCCCCTTCACATTGGGAATGCTGCTGACCAGTTCTACGGTTTTCGGGCACAGGGCTTCAGCCGACGGCAGCGGCTTGTCGTACCACTTCAGGTAAAAGCGCTTCCAGCCCTTCTTGAAGAACGAGCCAAAGCCTGCGTCATTGTCCTTTTCCGCTGCGCGAATATAGCCTTCGTCGAACAAACGCATGGCCTCTTCACGGATCACCTGCCAGTTATCTTTGAGCACATCCAGCTCAGGGAACCGCTGGCGGTCCAGATAGGGCTTGGACGGCACACCGGAGAACAGATACATCAAGCTGTTATAGGGTGCGAACAACGCCGAATGGTTGACGAACTGGCGCAACACCGGCAGGCGCGCCTTACCGCGCAGGTGCACATACAGCACACTGCCGACGAACACCAGCAGAACACCCGCCTTGGCGAGGAAGGAAAAGGTCATGCAACACTCCTTGGACGGGACGCAGGCCAGCGCTGCCTGCCCCTGAAAATCATCCGGCCATCATAAACCCATCCCGCCCTGGTAAAAACCACCAAGGCAGGATCTCACTCATGAAGATTGTGCAATGAACCCAGCCGCCAATAATTGCGCCGAATCAGCCTCAGCGCTGATTACTGCTGGTTTTCCTGCTCGCTGAACAAGTCACTGAACAGCATGCTCGACAGGTAGCGTTCGCCCGAGTCCGGCAGGATCACGACGATAGTCTTGCCCTGCATCTCCGGCTTTTCGGCCAGGCGCACCGCTGCCGCCATGGCGGCACCGCAGGAAATGCCGCACAGAATGCCTTCTTCCTGCATCAGCCGGATGGCCATGGCCTTGGCCTCATCGTCGGTCACCGTCTCGACTTGGTCGACGATCGACAGGTCGAGGTTTTTCGGTACGAAGCCTGCGCCAATGCCTTGGATCTTGTGTGGGCTGGGTTGTAACGGCTCGCCGGCCAGGGTCTGGCTGATCAGTGGCGATGCCACCGGCTCCACCGCCACCGACAGGATCGACTTGCCCTGGGTGTGTTTGATGTAGCGCGAAACCCCAGTTATCGTGCCGCCGGTGCCGACGCCGGCAACCAGTACATCGACCGCGCCGTCGGTATCGTTCCAGATCTCAGGCCCAGTGGTCTTTTCGTGGATCGCTGGGTTGGCCGGGTTCTCGAACTGCGCAGGCATGAAGTATTGGGCCGGGTCACTGGCCACGATTTCGTTGGCCTTTTCGATGGCGCCCTTCATGCCAAGCGCAGGCTCGGTGAGCACCAGGTCTGCCCCCAGTGCCTTGAGTACCTTGCGCCGTTCCAGGCTCATGGAGGCCGGCATGGTCAGCACCAACTTGTAACCACGGGCCGCGGCGACGAATGCCAGGCCAATGCCGGTATTACCCGAGGTGGGCTCTACGATGGTCATGCCCGGCTTGAGTTTGTCGTTGCTCTCGGCGTCCCAGACCATGTTCGCGCCGATCCGGCACTTGACCGAATAGCCTGGGTTGCGCCCTTCGATCTTGGCCAGGATCGTCACCCCACGGGGTGCGATGCGGTTGATCTGTACCAGCGGCGTGTTGCCGATGGAATGGGCGTTGTCTGCGAAGATACGGCTCATGGCAGGGTCCTTGAACATGAGAAACAACAGGAAGACCTCAAGGGTAAGCTTGCCCTGGTGGCCCGTAAAGCCTGTTCGAACTCCCTTGCAGTGCCTGAGGTCAACCAAACACCCAGCCTCGGAGAGCCTTGCGATGAAAGCTCGCTATCGCTGGCCGCTGCTTGGCCTGGCCAGCCTGATCGTGCTGCTGGTGGCCTTGCAGCTGGCCCTACCTTACCTGGTGCGCGATTACCTGAACGATAAACTCGCCGATATGGGCGATTATCGCGGGCAGGTGACCGACGTGGACCTCGCCTGGTGGCGAGGCGCTTATCAGATCCGCGGCCTGAAAATCGTCAAGACCACTGGCAAAGTGCCCGTGCCCTTGCTGGATGCGCCGTTGATCGACCTCTCGGTGAGCTGGCACGCGCTCATTCACGACCGGGCAGTTGTGGCACAGGTGATCTTCACCCGGCCTGAGCTGAACTTCGTCGACGGTGGCAACAAGCAGGCATCTCAGACCGGTCAGGGCACCAACTGGCGTCAGCAACTGGAAAAACTGCTACCAATCACCCTCAACGACGTGCAGATCGACGACGGTACACTGACCTTTCGCAACTTCAACTCCAAGCCACCCGTGCAGCTCAAAGCCACGCAGTTGGCTGCCACTATCCGCAACCTGACCAACGTGCGCGATCAAAAAGGCCGGCGCGATGCCAGTTTCCAGGCCACCGCCCTGCTGCTGGGCGGTGCCAAAGTGCAGAGCCGGGCCACCTTCGATCCGTTCAGTGATTTCGACGATTTCGAATTCCGCCTGCGTGCCACTGGTATCGAGTTGCGGCGGCTCAACGATTTCTCCAGCGCCTACGGCAAATTCGATTTCAATGCAGGGCACGGTGACCTGGTCATCGAAGCCCAGGCCGAGAACGGCAGGCTGCACGGCTATATCAAGCCCTTGCTGCGGGACGTCGACGTGTTCGATTGGCAGCAGGATGTGGAAAACAAGAACAAGAACATCTTTCGCTCGATCTGGGAGGCGGTGGTCGGCGCCAGCGAAACTGTGCTGAAGAACCAGCCGAAGAACCAATTCGCCACCCGCGTCGAACTCAGCGGCAGCGTGCACCAACAGAACATCAGCGGTTTCGAAGCGTTTCTGCAGATCCTACGCAACGGCTTCATTCAGGCCTTCAATGCCCGCTACGAGCGCCCGCCTCCCCAGGCTGACTGAGGGCGCGTGACGGGGCATTCAGAGACTGAATACCCGGTCTGCATTTTCACCTGCCAAGGCCCGCGTTATAGTCATTCACCCATTGTTAACCTGTGTTGTTCGTAAGGCACCCTGCAGAGGACAGATTGATGAAGTTCGAAGGCACCCGCGACTACGTCGCCACAGACGACCTGAAACTGGCGGTCAACGCGGCTATCACCCTCGAACGCCCGCTGCTGGTCAAAGGCGAACCGGGCACTGGTAAGACGATGCTCGCCGAGCAACTGGCCGCCTCGTTCGGCGCACGCCTGATCACCTGGCACATCAAATCGACGACCAAGGCTCACCAGGGCCTGTACGAGTATGACGCGGTGAGCCGCCTGCGCGACTCGCAGCTGGGCGTGGACAAGGTCCACGACGTGCGCAATTACTTGAAAAAGGGCAAGCTCTGGGAGGCCTTCGAGGCCGATGAGCGGGTGATTCTGCTGATCGATGAAATCGACAAGGCCGACATCGAGTTCCCCAACGACCTGCTGCAAGAACTCGACAAGATGGAGTTCTACGTCTACGAGATCGACGAGACCATCAAGGCCAAGCAACGACCGATCATCATCATCACCTCCAATAACGAAAAGGAGTTGCCCGACGCATTCCTGCGCCGCTGCTTCTTCCACTACATCGCCTTCCCCGACCGTACCACCCTGCAGCAGATCGTCGATGTGCACTACCCCAACATCAGCCAATCGCTGGTCAGCGAGGCGCTGGACGTATTCTTCGACGTGCGCAAGGTCCCGGGCCTGAAGAAAAAACCGTCCACCTCCGAACTGGTCGACTGGCTCAAGCTGTTGATGGCCGACAACATCGGTGAGGCTGTGCTGCGCGAACGCGACCCAACCAAGGCCATTCCGCCGTTGGCCGGTGCCTTGGTGAAAAACGAGCAGGACGTGCAGCTGCTCGAACGCCTGGCTTTCATGAGCCGACGCGGCAACCGCTGATTGGAGCCGGGCCATGTTGCTCAACCTGTTCAATGAGATGCGTGCGGCGAAGGTGCCGGTCTCGGTGCGCGAACTGCTCGACTTGCACCACGCCATGCAAAAGGGCGTGGTGTTCGCCGATATGGACGCCTTCTACTATTTGGCTCGCGCCATTCTGGTGAAGGACGAGCGGCATTTCGACAAATTCGATCGCGCATTCGCCGCCTACTTCAAGGGCCTGGAAAACCTCGACCAGCACATCGAGGCACTGATCCCCGATGAGTGGCTGCGCAAGGAATTCGAGCGTTCGCTCAGCGATGAAGAGCGCGCGCAGATCCAGTCGCTAGGTGGCCTGGACAAGCTCATCGAGGCTTTCAAGCAACGCCTTGCAGAACAGAAAGAACGCCATGCCGGTGGCAACAAGTGGATAGGCACCGGCGGCACCAGCCCATTCGGCTCAGGCGGCTACAACCCTGAGGGCATTCGCGTTGGCGACGCCGGCAAGCGCCAGGGCAAGGCAGTCAAGGTGTGGGACCAGCGCGAATACAAGAACCTCGACGACCAGGTGGAACTGGGCACCCGCAACATCAAGCTGGCCCTGCGCCGGCTGCGCAAATTCGCCCGCCAAGGCGCCGCCGAAGAACTGGATATCGACGGCACCATCGACCATACCGCGCGTGACGCTGGGCTTCTGAATATCCAGATGCGTCCTGAGCGGCGCAACACGGTAAAGCTGCTGTTGCTGTTCGATATTGGCGGCTCGATGGATGCGCACGTCAGAGTGTGCGAAGAGTTGTTCTCGGCCTGCAAGACCGAATTCAAGCACCTGGAGTATTACTACTTCCACAACTGCGTGTATGAATCGGTGTGGAGGAACAACCTGCGCCGTACGTCGGAGCGCTTCTCAACGTTCGACCTGCTGCACAAATACGGGGATGACTACAAAGTGGTGTTCGTCGGTGACGCCGCCATGGCGCCCTACGAAATCACCCAACCGGGTGGCAGCGTAGAGCACTGGAACGAAGAAGCTGGTTATGTGTGGATCCAGCGTTTCATGGAGAAATTCAAGAAGATCATCTGGATCAACCCTTACCCCAAGCAGGCCTGGGATTACACGGCTTCCACGCAGCTGGTGCGTGAGCTGATCGAAGACAAGATGTACCCGCTGACCTTGCAGGGGTTGGAGGAAGGCATGCGGTACCTGTCCAAGTAGCCAGAGGGCTGCCTGGCAGCCCTTACCACTCACGCCCAACGCTGACCATAGGCCTGATGCTGCTGCCAGGCCTGGTCCTGCACCACCGCCCTGAACCGCACCTGCGTCCCCGGCATGCACTGCGCCAGCTCAGCCAACGCCAAAGGCGTCAGCGCCCCCAGCCGCGGGTAACCGCCTATGGTCTGTCGGTCATTGAGCAATACGATCGGCTGCCCGTCCGGCGGCACCTGCATCGCCCCCAGCGGGATACCTTCGGAAATCATCGGCTTGCCTTGGTAAACCAACTGAGGCCCCAGCAGGCGGATGCCCATGCGATCGGCGCGGCTGTCCAGTGTCCAATCACGGTTGAAAGCATCGAACAGGCTGATACCGCTGAAGTCACCGATCTGCGCGCCCATCACCAGGTCGAGCGACGGCTTTTGTGCATAAACCGGACGCAACTGCGCCGGCACCTCGCGCAGGGCGGGTGAAGCACCGAGGTAGGCCAGGGCCTGCCCTTGCGCCAGTGCACTGCCGTCACCCTCGATCCCCCCCAGTGCTTCGCGCACGACCGTGGCACAACTACCCAACACCTGTTCACCAAGAAACCCGCCCGGCGCCGCCAGATACGCGCGTACCCCATGCTTGGGCTGTTTGAGGATCAGGCGCTGGCCTTGGGCCAGGGCAAAGCTGCGCCAGGGCAGCAGTGGCTGATCGTCTACCCGTGCGTCCAGGTCCGCCCCAGCTAGCGCCAGTACACAATCCTGCTCGGCCACCAGAGTCAGGCCGCCCAGCGCCACCTCGACCACCGGCGCGCTTAGTGGGTTACCGAGCAGCCAATTGGCCCAGTGCATCGCTACCCAGTCCAACGCCCCGCCTTGAGTCACCCCCAAGTGGCGCACACCGAAGCGACCAGCATCCTGCAACTGACACAACGCATTACTGGCCTCGATCCTCAAGCGCTTCATGCCTGTCTCTCCACATCCCCACCCAGGGCCATAAACTCGGCCCGCGACACCGCCACGAAACGCACGCGATCACCGGGTTGCAGCAGGCTATAACCCTCGCGCTCACGATCGAACAGGCGCACCGCAGTGCGGCCGATCAGGTTCCAGCCTCCTGGCGACACAGCCGGGTAAGCGGCTGTCTGGCGTTCGGCGATACCGACGCTGCCGGCCGCTACCCGCTTGCGCGGCGTGCTCAGGCGCGGGCTGGCCAGGCGCTCGTCGACCAGCCCCATGAACCCGAAACCTGGGGCAAAGCCCAAGGCAAATACCGGGTACTCGCGCTGGCTATGCAGGCGGATCACCTCGGCTTCACTCAGCCCTGTGCGAGCGGCCAGTACGGGTAATTCCGGGCCAACGCTGACGTCGTACCAAACCGGGATTTCATGACGCTGGCCCGTATTACCGGTGTCCGCCTGCAGCCCCGTCAACGCCTGGCCGATCAGCGCTCTGGCCTGACGCGGTGGCAGGTCCGATTGCAGCATCAGCGTGGTATAGGAAGGCACCAGGTCCACTAGATGCTTACCGAACGCAGCGCTCAGCCGCTGACTGGCGGCAAGCACCCAGGGCATATTGGCCTCGTCTATCCGGTCGAACAGGCGCACCATCAGGCTGTCGATGGCCACCACCTCGATACGCAGCGTCATCACAGCGCCAACCCCTCCAGTGCCTGACGGATCTGCCGCACCGCAGCCACCGAACTGTCGTTGTCGCCGTGCACGCACAGGGTACTGGCTGCAAGTTTCAATGCACTGCCATCGTCCGCCACCAGCGCTTGCCCCCTGGCCAGGCGCAGCGCCTGCTCGATCACCCGAGCCGGCTCATGGTGCACCGCCCCAGGCAGGCGCCGCGACACAAGGTGGCCGCTGGCGGTGTAGGCGCGGTCGGCAAAGGCTTCGAACCACAGCGGCACCCCCACTTCATCGCCCAACGCCTGGGCCGCGCGGTTGTCGGCAGTGGCCATGAGCACCAGCGGCAGGCCGCTCTGATAGGCTGCCACGGCCTCCAACACGGTGCGCAGTGTGCGCGGGTCAGCCATCATGTCGTTGTACAGCGCGCCGTGGGGCTTCACATACGCCACGCGGCCGCCGAGCACCTTGCAGATGCCATCCAGAGCGCCGACCTGGTAATGCAGCAGGTCGCGGATTTCTTCAGCGCTGCAGGCCATCGAGCGGCGGCCGAAGCCGACCAGGTCCGGGTAGGCCGGGTGAGCCCCGATGGTCACATTATGCTCCAGCGCCAAGGCGACGGTACGTCGCATGATGCTCGGATCGCCTGCGTGGTAACCACAGGCTATGTTGGCGCAGTCGATATGGGGCATGACCTCGGCATCCAGGCCCATGCGCCAGCTGCCGTAACTTTCGCCCATGTCGCAATTGAGTAGCAGGGGTTTCACCAGATGTGCTCCCGTGACGGTGTTCATAGGCCTACCTTACCGCGCCTGCAACTGTTTGCCGCGTGTTTCCGGCAAGCTCAGCGCTGCGATGATCACTACGCCATAGGACACTGCAGCGAACACGCCAATGCCCAGGCCCAGGGGGATCTTCTGGCCAAGCAAGCCGATCATCAGCGGAAACAGCGCAGCGATGACCTTGCCGATGTTGTAGCAAAAGCCCTGCCCCGAACCCCGTACACGCGTGGGAAACAGTTCGGTGAGAAAGGCGCCCATACCGCTGAAAATCCCCGAGGCGAAGAAACCCAATGGCAAGCCCAGCCACAGCATCACTGCATCACTGACGGGCAGCTGGGTGTACAGCAGCACGATGATGAACGAACCCACCGCGAACAGAATGAAATTCTTCTTGCGCCCCAGCAGATCGCAAAGATAGGCACTGATCACATATCCGACATAGGAGCCGACGATCACCATCGCCAGATAGCCGCCGGTGCCCAACACGCTCAGGCCACGTTCGTTCTTGAGGAAGGTGGGCAACCATGAAGTGATGGCGTAGTAGCCACCCAGCGCACCGGTGGTCAGCAACGACGCACGCACGGTAGTCCAGAGCATGCTGGGGCCAAAAATCTCATAGAAGTGCGCAGGTGCCTCGGTTTTTTCCACCGCTTTGGCCTGGCGGTACACCTGAGGGTCTTTCACCAGGCGGCGCACGAAGATCACGAAAATCGCCGGCACCAGGCCTAGCAGGAACAACGCACGCCAGGCCTGCTCGGCCGGCAGCCAGGAGAACAGCAGCGCATAGAGTATCGCCGTCAGGCCCCATCCAATGGCCCAGCCCGACTGCACCATACCCACCGCCTTGCCACGGTCCTGGGCGCGGATGACCTCCCCTATCAACACCGCGCCTGCCGTCCATTCGCCGCCAAAACCAAAGCCCATCAAGGTACGGGCGATCAGCAGTTGCTCGTAGCTTTGAGCCAAGCCGCAGAGGAAGGTGAAGAAGGCAAACCACAACACTGTCAGTTGCAAGGTACGCACACGTCCGATGCGGTCGGAGAGGATACCCGCGACCCAGCCCCCGATTGCCGACGCGATCAATGTGCTGGTGTGGATCAGCCCGGCCTCGGCGGTGCTGATGCCCCACAGCATGATCAGCGTAGGGATCACGAAGCTGAGCATCTGGGTGTCCATGCCGTCCAGGCCGTAGCCAATCTTGCAGCTCCAGAATGTGCGTCGTTGCTGGGAGTCGATGTCACGGTACCAGGCGAACGGCCCGGTCGAAGCAGGGGATTGCACCTGCTGCTGCACGCCACTTGGGTTCATGCTTGCCTCGGCTTGTTGATATTGTTTTATGGGCGACGTCAGGCGTCGCGGCCTGGCTTAATGTTCAGAGGCGCCGCCGCCTGAGTCCAACGAGAAAAACCGCCGGTCTGGAACAAGAAAAACTGATCATGAACCTTCGCTTCCTCGAAACTTTCGTGTGGGTCGCCCGGCTCAAGAGCTTCCGTCTCACCGCCGATAGGCTGTTCACTACACAGGCGTCGGTATCCAGCCGCATTGCCGCACTGGAAGCTGACCTTGGGGTAAAACTGCTGCTGCGCGACTCGCGCGGGGTCAGCCTGACACCTGAGGGCAGCAAAGTGCTGGAGCACGCCGAGCGCATGCTGGAAACGGCAAAGGCCATGAAGCAGTCACTGGACAGCGACCGGGCCAAGGTCGGGCGAATTCGCCTAGGCGTGATGGACACGGTGATCCATACCTGGATGAGCGGCTTGGTGGCGGAGTTGAGCGAGCGCTACCCGCAGGTCGAAATCGAGCTGGTTGCCGACACCGCGTTGAATCTGCGCGAGCAGTTGCAGAAGGGCTTTCTGGACCTGATCCTGCAGACCGACCTGCTACGCGAACAGTCGATCCGCAGCCAGGACCTGGCGCGCTACCCGATGGGCTGGGTGGTGGCGGCCAACTCGGTGTACCAGCGCGGTTATGACTCATTGGCCGAGCTTGGCCGCGAGCGGATCGTCACTTTCTCGAAAAACTCCAGGCCGCACCAGGAGGTACTCACCCTGCTACAAGCGGCCGGAGCCCAGGCGCCTCGGTTGAACTGTGTGAACTCGGTCGCGGCGATCACGCGGCTGCTGCGCGATGGTTTCGGCATTGGTGCTTTGCCACCGGCGCTGGTGGCCACTGAGCTGGCACGGGGTGAGCTGGTGCTGCTCAATGGGTTACCGTCACCGCCGAGCCTGGAGCTGGTGGTGGCCTGGCAGACCGGCGTGGCATTGGTGGACGAGGTGGTCGGGGTGTGCCGGCAAGTACTCGAACGTTATGCGCGGGAAGTAGGCGAACAGCGGATAGTGCTGGCCTGACAGTTGTGCTCCGCCTGCACCGCCCCTTTCGCGGGCAAGCCCGCTTCACAGCAAGCTGGCCCCCAGAGGCAGGGATACTCCTGTGAGTGCGCTTGGCAACAGAGCAATCAGCGCCAGCTCTCTTTCACCGTGCCTCGGCGGCGCCCACCCAGGATCACCCAGCCGATTCCCAACAGCAGGCTCTCGACCACGAAGGCCAGCAAGAAGCCAACACCGATACCCCAGCCAATGGCCTCGGGTACCAGCAAAATCTGGTAGCTGTAGCCTTTGAGCGTCTCTTCGCGCAGTTGCCGGTCTGGCTGTACCAGCACATGCCAGGTGCGGCTCAGCCACGACCCCTGCAGTGCCTGCCACTCGTCCTCCAGGCGTTGATTGCGAATCAGCAGGCTCTCGATGCTGTTGGCATCGCTGAGGAACACCGGGTCGTCACTGGCGCGGTAATGGCGTACCAAGGCCTGCAGATCCCCGTTGAAAAAACGCTCGGCAGTCTGCTTGAAGCCGTCCAGCGCCTGGCGTGACTCGAACAGGTGAGCCTCGGTTCGCTGGCTATAGTCCTTGACCAGCCCGGGCACCTGGATACCGGCCAGCAGGCCGAAGGTGAACAACAGCAAACGCAGATAACTGATGAACATGCAGCGTCCTTAGCTCTGGCCTTGCGAAACGCACTCTCCATGCCGCCACAATGCCCACTGGCCGGGCTCGTAGCGGTTCCAGGTTTCGTTCTCGGTCAACGCCTCGGTGGCGATGACGGTGACTACGTCGTTGGGGGTCGTTTGGGTGTGAAAATCGACAATCAGGTCGACATCTTTCAAACGGGCTGCGCCAAATGGTGCGCGCCGGGTGATGTGCACCAGCTTGGTCGAGCAGAAGCAAAAAAGCCAGTCGCCATCGCTGAGCAGGCAATTGAACACCCCTTTGCCGCGATACGCCGCGCACGCCTCCACCAGCACAGGCAGCAGTTGTTCGACCTCCACGGGCTCTGGGAAGGCCGCACGGACGCGGTTGAGCAGGTCGCAGAAGGCCGCCTCACTGTCGGTATCGCCGACCGGGCGATAGAACGTGGCCTGGCCTTTGAATTCACCCAACTGGCCATTGTGCGCGAAGCACCAGTTGCGCCCCCACATTTCGCGCACGAAGGGGTGAGTGTTCGACAGGCACACACGACCTACGTTGGCCTGGCGAATATGGCCGATCACCACTTCGCTTTTGATCGGGTAGCGCTGCACCAGGTTAGCGACTTCCGACTCACTGCTTGCTGCCGGGTCCTGGAACAGGCGCAGGCCGCGCCCCTCGTAGAAGGCGATGCCCCAGCCGTCACGGTGCGGCCCGGTGCGCCCACCGCGCTGCATCAAGCCGGTGAAGCTGAAGACGATGTCGGTTGGGACGTTGGCACTCATGCCCAGCAATTCACACATAGCAGTACCTGATTTTACAGCCGTGGCTCGACCCGGCCGCGACCGGCGGCTGGCGCGGCAGGTGGCGGATCGTCGCGATAACGGTCGTTGCGCTCGGCGGCCAGCGGCGTTTGCACCACGGCATTGTCCTCGGCCGCGCGGCGCTCAGCAGCCGCCTGTGCCATGGCGCGGCGCTCGCGGGCGCGCTTTTCCAGCGGCCAGCGCACCAGCACGAAGACGATGTAGAGGGCAAAGGCGAACATGCCATACATGGCGAAATCGGAAATCGCTCGCCAGGCATTGTTGCCGACCTTGAACGCCAGATCCAAAGCGGTGATGGCGATGGCCGGAGCGAAACTGTCTTTGACAGGGTCAACGATGGTCGGCGTGAACAGCAGCACCGCCAGGATCACCCGCAGCGGTTCGCGCAGCCAGCGCCACATCCAGCCAGTGAGTTTGAAGCCCACCAGCAGGCAGCCCAGCGCCGCGACAACGTAGAGGCCCCAGGCAAAGGTGTAGTCGTTCTCGATCATGGTGTTGGTGCAAGCCAGGCAAATAGATGCCTATGATAAACACATTTCAGGGCGCAGACAGCGTCCCATGCTCCGGTCAAGAGATCCCCGATGCCAACCAAGCCCCAGCCCCCCATTGCTCACCAAGACCAAACCGGCGACCCCTATGCCTGGTTGCAACAACGCGACACCCAGCAGGTGCTCGATTATCTGCAAGCGGAAAATGCCTATCAGCAAGCCTGCCTGGCCGACCAGGCGCCGCTGCGCGAGCAGTTGTTCGAAGAGATCAAAAGCCGCATATTGGAAACCGACCTGTCGCTGCCTTCGCCCTGGGGCCCGTACCTTTACTACACCCGTACCACCGCAGGTGACGAGTACCCACGCCATTACCGCTGCCCACGCCCGGCGGACGATTCCAATACGGTCGATCAAAGCCAGGAACAACTGCTGCTCGACCCCAACGCCCTGGCCAACGGCGGTTTCCTGTCGCTGGGCACGTTCAACGTCAGCCCCGACCACCGCCTGCTGGCCTACAGCCTGGACACCAGCGGCGATGAAATCTACACCCTGTATGTCAAGGATCTGGCCAGTGGCAACCTGACCACCCTGCCCTTCGACGACTGCGACGGCAGCATGACTTGGGCCAACGACAGTCAGACCCTGTTCTTCGCCCAGCTCGACGACACCCATCGCCCTTGGCGCCTGCGCCGCCATACGCTGGGCGAAGCTCAGGCCAGCACGGTGTTCGAAGAACCGGACGGGCGGTTTTTCCTGCATTGCTACCGCACCAGCTCCGAGCGCCAATTGGTACTGCTGCTCAACAGCAAGACCACCAGCGAAGCCTGGGTGCTCGATGCCAGTACCCCTCAAGCGGCGTTCACCTGCCTGGCTCCACGGGTAGAGGGCCATGAGTACTTCCCTGATCACGGCCAGCTCGATGGCCAGTGGCACTGGTTCATCCGCAGCAACCGGCAAGGCATCAACTTCGCCCTCTATCATGCCCCAGCCACTTCGGTCCCGACCCAGGAGCAATGGCAGGTGCTGGTGCCGCATCGCGATGACACCATGATCGAGGGCTTGAGCCTGAACGCCCAGGCGCTCACCTTGAGCCTGCGCGAGGGCGGCCTGCCCATCATCGAGGTGCGGCCACAAGGCCTTCCAGCCTACCGCGTGGACCTCCCGGATGCTGCCTACAGCCTGTATGTGCAAGACAGCCTGGAATTCGACAGCAAGCGTATACGCCTGCGCTACGAAGCCCTCAACCGCCCCGCCCAGGTGCGCCAGTTGGAGCTGGCCACCGGTGCCCAGGCAGTGCTCAAGCAAACCCCTGTGCTTGGCCCGTTCGACGCCGACGCTTACGTCAGTGAGCGCCTGTGGGCCACCGCTGCCGATGGCACTGAGGTGCCGATCAGCCTGGTGCGCCGCCGCGAAGACCAGGGTAAGGCCGTGCCACTCTACCTGTATGGCTATGGCGCCTACGGCGAAAGCCTGGACCCATGGTTCTCCCACGCTCGCTTGAGCCTTTTGCAGCGTGGCGTGGGCTTTGCCATCGCTCATGTGCGTGGTGGCGGCGAACTGGGCGAGGCCTGGTACCGCGCTGGCAAGCAGGAACACAAACACAACAGCTTCAGCGACTTCATCGCTTGTGCCGAGCACTTGATCAGCCAAGGCGTCACGGCGCCCGAGCGGCTGGCCATCAGCGGCGGCAGCGCCGGTGGCTTGCTGATGGGCGCGGTACTGAATTTGCGCCCGGAATTGTTCCGTTGCGCCATCGCTGAGGTGCCGTTCGTCGATGTGCTCAATACCATGCTCGACCCTGAACTCCCCCTCACCGTCACGGAGTACGACGAATGGGGCAACCCGCAGGACCCTGAGGTGTATGCACGGATCAAGGCCTATGCACCTTACGAAAATGTCAGTGCCCAGGCTTACCCAGCCATGCTGGTGATAGCCGGCTACAACGACAGCCGCGTGCAGTATTGGGAGGCGGCCAAATGGGTAGCGCGCCTGCGAACGCTCAAGACCGACGACAATCTGCTGCTGCTCAAGACCGAGATGGGCGCCGGGCATGGCGGCATGAGTGGGCGATACCAAGGGCTGCGCGATGTGGCACTGGAATATGCGTTCGTGCTTGGCGAGCTGGGCGTTGCGTGAGGGTATGGCGCCCCACAGCCCTGATGCCACCCCTCATCGATCATCCTGCACTGGTGGTTTGCCTGTCTCCTGACGCAAACCCGGCAAATCCTGATCCTTCGGCGGCCCTGGCACCGGCATCGGCGGCAGCAAGGGCGCACCTGGTGCGCCGTTGTAGGCCTTCGGTGGCGTGCTGGGGGTGATCTGCGGATAAGGCGTAGGCGTCGGCGTACCCGGCGCACCGGGTACCGTTGTGTTAAGCCGAGTGGGCGTACCCGTCGCTTGCGCCGCAGGCATGGCAGCGACAAGCAGCAGGGCGAGGAGCGCGTGGTACATCAGCAACCTCCTGTCGGGAACCTTTGAACAGGCTACGCCTATATTCAGGTTTTCGCCTGTCCGCCTGCCCTGCAAGCGCGCTAGACTCAATGGCATAACCGTCATCTGCCTGATCAGCACAAAGGAAACACCATGAGTTCGGCTTCTACCTCCGCCGCCACCGCCCGCCTCGACCGCATCCTCGCCGACGCCAAGCGCGACAAGGAGATGGGCTACCGCGACAAAGCCCTGAAGATGTACCCGCACGTGTGTGGCCGCTGTGCCCGTGAATTCTCCGGCAAGCGCCTGAGCGAGTTGACCGTGCATCACCGTGACCACAATCACGACAACAACCCGCAAGACGGCTCCAACTGGGAGCTGCTGTGCCTGTACTGCCACGACAACGAACACTCGCGCTACACCGACCAGCAGTATTTCAGCGAAGGCTCCACCAGCACCCCAAGCATCGCCAAAGCCACCCACAACCCGTTTGCCGGGCTGGCGGGCATGCTTAAAAAGGACTGACTGTCACCCTGCCCACCGCAGTTGCCGGCAAGCCCGTATAATCGCGCTTTTTTTTCGTGAAGGGCCCCGGCACGTGGCAAACAAACGGTACAGCTGCATTGGCCTGTTCAACCCCAAATCTGCGCAGAACGTTGGTTCGGTGATGCGCGCCGCGGGTTGCTACGGGGTCAACTCGGTGTTCTACACCGGCAAGCGCTATGAACGCGCCCGCGACTTCGTCACCGACACCAAGCGAGTGCACTACGACATCCCGCTGATCGGCATCGACGACCTGCAACGCATCATTCCGCTGGGCTGCACCCCGGTGGCAGTCGAGCTGGTGGACGGCGCACGGCCGCTGCCCGAGTACACTCACCCGGATCGGGCGATCTATATCTTCGGGCCTGAGGATGGCTCGTTGAGCGATGAAGTGCGCGGCTGGTGCGAAGAAACCATCTACATCCCCACTCAGGGTTGCATGAACCTGGCGGCGACGGTCAACGTGGTGTTGTATGACCGTATGGCCAAAGGTCTGAATACCCGCTCTGGGCCAAAATTCAAGTAAGCCGCTACCCCCTTGGGCAAACCGAGTGAACGGTGATCCGAACCTGCAGGTCAGCTGTGAACATTACACACGGAGGGCTTGTCATGCTTGATATCCATTCCAACCAGAAACGCGAGCCACACAATGTTCACGGCCTGGAGCGGGCGGGGTCATTGGCCGGCGGCGCGCTGATGTTCACCAAAGGCCTGCGCCACGGCGGGCTGCTCGGGCTTTTGCAGATGGCGGTCGGCGGCCTGGCGGTTGCCCGCGGCATCAGTGGGCACTGCGCGACCAAGGCCTGGTGGCAGAAACATCGCCAGGAATATCAGCGCTTGCGCTCAGACATTCAGCGCAGCGCAGCGGACCTCGAGGCGCTCAAGGCCAGCGCCGAGGCGGCCACCAGTGGGGTGACGGTTACCGGAAAAGACCCTTTGACCGGCAGCTGATCGCCCTGCAGCGTGCCAGGCTCATTTGCCGGTGATGCCGCTGCCACACGGCTACTGCAGGGCCTTGCTCTGCAGTACTTCAGAACGGCGCCCCAGTACGCTCTCGCTAATCTGTACAAATTCTTCGGTGCTCACGCTGGGCAGGCGCATCAGTGCACGCGTCACATCATCCAGGGAGCGCTTGGCCTGGGTATGGATGCGGATCTCCTTGTCCAGCGCTTGCAACAACATCACCCCGCGTGCCACTTGCGCCGGGCTGGCATGCGCTGCGCGCAATTGGCTGACCTTGCCCCCGTGCTTTTGCAAGCGCGCCTGCAAGACTTCGTAGCGATCATCGCTGATACCTCCGGCACGGCGCAGCAGTTCGGTGGCGTAGTACTCGGTCAGGCTCTCACCCAACCAGTCGCTGTTATCGCCCACGCGGATTTGCGCAAACAGCTGCACCAGCTCGCGCACCAGTGTGCTGCTACCATTCTCGCTGACCATTGGCCGGCTGCTGTGCAGGTAGATTGAGCCAGAGGCGGCTGCCGCCCCACGCCACATGCCGTCACGGGCGCCCACTACCAGTAGCTTGGCCGGATTGCGTGGGAACACTGCCTGCAGTTGCGGCCAAACGAAGGTCATCAGGGTCAGGCTGTCCATCCGTCGCATGCCCTGCCCCACTGGCGCTGCCACGGTTACATCCGTCTGGCCAAGGCGCGCACGGCGGCTACCAAGCTCCCCTGCGAGCATCCAGCCAGTCGGGCGATCGAACAGCCGGGATACGTTATCGACGCGGAACTTGTCCTTGCCAATGCGCGGCCAGGCGGTCTCGATGCTTTTCCAACCCTCGGGCAGGTCAACGCTCAGCCGCGCCACCAACTCGGTGCCGTCTTGCTGGTCGAGCCGTGCAGGAGGCACCAGCTGATCACCGAGGAACAACGCCCAGTGGGGGGTGATGCGTGACGAGAAGGCGCCGCTGCGCAGCTTCTGGTCCAGCTTCACACGGTAGCTGAGGCTGGTCTTGCCCGCTGCCGGGTGCCATACACCACGCTCGCCCTGCTGCTGCCACTGGCCATCAGCCTGAAAGCCGCTGTAGGCTCCGCTGTTTCCCAAGTCGAAGTCCAGGCTACGCACGGCACTGCCTTCAGCCAAGGTCAGGCGCACTTCGGCCTGGCCATTGGCAGGTAACAAGCGCACCTGATAATCGAGGTCGACTTTTTTCGCCCAGGCCGACGAACAGGCCACAAGCCCTAGCAGCAACACCCACTGGCAACGCATAGCGAAACTCCTTGTTACTCAGAGGCGACGGGGGCGCCACTCAGCTGGCGCGGAAAATCAGGTGGTCTTCCCAGTCGTCTTCGTCCACTTCATGCTCACTGAGCATACGCCCAGCTTGTGAAATGCGCTGTTCATGCACTTGCTTGCGGTCACCGCAAACCAAGTGATGCCAATCAGGCAGGTCCTTGCCTTCGCTGACCAGGCGATAGCCACAGGTGCTTGGCAGCCACTTGAACTGGTCTGCCTTGCCCGGCGTGAGCTGGATGCAGTCCGGAACGTGGGCGAAGCGGTTGGGATAATCGCTGCACTGGCAGCTCTGAAGGTCCAGCAGTTTGCAGGCAATACGGGTGTAATAGACGCTGTTGTCGTCTTCGTCCTCAAGCTTTTGCAAGCAACACAGGCCGCAGCCGTCACACAGTGACTCCCACTCTTGCGGGCTGAGTTGTTCGAGGGTCTTGCGCCGCCAGAACGGCGTGCTGTCAGCGATCATCACACAGGTTTCCTGCACTCATCTTTCAGGCCGCGGTGCGCGGCGGCGCCAGTCTAGAGCCTGGCCTTCGGCAACGCTAGACCGCTTGTCAGTACCAGGAGCCCGCTGGTGCAAGCGGGCCTGCCCCTAGGTGGCAAGTGCTGGCCAGATCAATAACCCCGGGCGAAGTCGACTTCCCCGCGCAACGCCTGCCCTTGGGCATAGGCCTGCAGATTGTCCGCAAACAATCGCACCATGGCCGCGGGCGAAGTCGGTGCCGAGCTGTGCCCGGTCAGCAGCAACCCCCAGGCCGTCCAGAATGGATGGCGCTGCGGCAGGGGCTCCTGCCGGCAGACGTCGATCACCGCCCCAGCCAGATGCCCCTGCTTGAGCGCCTCGACCAGGTCGGCATCGACCACCGCTGCGCCGCGCCCGGCATTGATGAACAGTGCTGTTGGCTTGAAGCAGCGCAGCAATGCAGCGTCATACAGGTCGTGGGTAGCCGGGGTGTCGGGCAGCAGGTTGAGCACGTAGTCCACTTCCCCGACCATCCGAGGCAAGTCCGCCAGGCCCGCCACTTCGACGAACGGCGCTTGCTCGCGTGCGCTGCTGGCAATGCCGTACAGGCTCACACCGAACGGCACGAGAAATTCAGCCACCCGCTGGCCGATATCGCCGGTACCGACGATCAGCGCTTTGCGCCCCTCCAGCGTGCGCCCTGGTCGATCATCCCAGCGCCGCTCAACCTGGCTGACCAGGCGCGACAGCACTTCGCGCTCATGGCCGAGCATGTAGGTCAGCATGTATTCAGCCATGACCTGGCCAAAAATGCCCACGGCGCGGCTCAGCCGGTAGTCCCGCGGCAACCCCTCGGCCAGCAATGGGGTGATGCCAGCCCAGGTCGACTGCACCCATTGCGGTTTGTGGCCCTGGCGTAAAAGGCTCGCCAGCAGGTCTGGCTGGCCGAGCCATACCGGGCAGTCGGGTGCCTGGCGGGCGAGCTCGGCCGAGTCGCCACTGGTCAGGACCTGCAGCTCGGGCATCACTTGGCGTAACAGCGAGGTATATCGAGCATGATCATGCTCGGCGATCAGTACCCGCATGGTCAGGCCGGGTCGTTACGGCGCAGCAGCTCTTCGGGCAGGTGCTCGATGTACTCATCGTCCGGCGGCGGCATCTGCAGGTGGTAACCCTGGTTGTCCAGGTTTTCCAGCACCTTGGTGATGTCTTCACGTGCCAGCTTGCGCTCGGGGCCGAGCACCAGGTCGAAGGCATGCTGCGGCGTGCCGAAGAACGGCAGCAGGGCTTCAGGCACGCGCTCCAGGCCGTCGGCCTTGAGCACATAAAGGTACATTTCGTTCTTGCGTGGGCTTTTGTAAATCGAGCAGATACGTTTCATTGTGACTCTCCAGCGCCTGCAAGGTCATCCAGCAGGGCCTGGCCCATCCGCTCACGGCGCCAGCCGCGCAGCGAATCGGGCAATTGATAGGGGCCATTGGGGTAGCCGCTCTTGAGCAGGGCTTCCAGGGCTTTCTTGCGCAGCATCAGCTCAGGCGCAATGCCTAGGCGCTCGCCTTCGGCCTGGCCGATGGCGCGCAGGCGCTTGAGAATACCAGCGGCTTCGATCGGCAGGGGCTCAGGGAGCGGCTGTGGCCATTGCTCCGCTGGCAGGCTGCCCGCGCGCTTGATCAACTCCAGCAACTGGGCGCCGTCCTGGCGAATGGTGCGCGGGTGCATCTCTTCGATCTTGGCCAACGCCGACAAGTTGTCGGGCTGGCTCTTGGCGATGGGCCACAGCGAGTGCTCTTTGAGGATGCGGTTACGGGGCACATCGCGGCTACGCGCTTCACGCTCGCGCCAGGCGCAAAGCTCACGCAGCACAGCCAACTGCTGGCGCCCGAGCTTCCAGGCAAGCTTCACATCGCGGTACAGCATCTGGGGATCGACCTCACGGCGCAACGCCGCCACCAGCTCGGCACCGTCCTCGAGGACCCAGGCGTACTTGTCACCGGACAGGCGCGGCTGCAAAGCCTCGAACAGCTCGGCCAGGTGCACGGCATCTTCGGCGGCGTAGCTGACTTGAGTGTCCGAGAGCGGCCGCTGCAACCAGTCGGAACGGGTTTCACCCTTGGGCAGTTCGATGCCCAGCACCTCCTGCACCAGGCGCGAATAGCCCATGGAGAAGCCCAGGTTCAGGTAACCGGCCGCCAATTGCGTGTCGAACAAGGGTTGCGGCAGCTTGCCAGCCAGGCGCAGCAACACTTCGAGGTCTTCGCTGCAGGCGTGCAGCACCTTGACCACGCTGCTGTCCTCCAGCAGTGCGGCCAAGGGCTGCCAGTCGCCGATGAGCAGCGGATCGATCAGGAAAGCCCTCTGCCCGTCCCCGACCTGAATCAGGCCCGCTTTGGGGTAGAAGGTGTCGACCCGCATGAATTCGGTGTCGAGCGCCACGTAGGGCAGTTCGCGCCACGTGCGGCAGTGTTCGGCCAGGGTCTGGTCGTCACGGATCCAGTGAATTTCGATGGCCACAAGGCTCTCCCACAAACATTGGCGCGCAGTATATACGGCGCGGGCCCTGGGGGTGAAACCTGCGCCATCCCTGGTTTGGATGAACGGCTTCAGCGCTGGGCGGCCAACCACGGCCGGCAGCTGGCAAACATGTCCAGCGACTGCTGGTACACCTCGGTACGCACCTGCAGCAGCCCCAGCATCGAGTGGAACAGGTTGTCCTGGGACAGCGGTGCATCGCTGAGCTTGGCCAGGCACTGGGTGTCGATGCCAAAGTCCTCCTTGTAGCTGTCGGAGAACCAGGTCAGCAAAGGCACATGCTTTTGTTGTTCCGGGGCGATGGCATAGGGCGTACCGTGCAGGAACAGGTTGTACTCGCCCAGCGACTCACCATGGTCGGACAGGTAGATCATGGCGGTGTCGACCTGGTCCTGCTTGCTGCGCAAGGTATCGATCAGCGCAGCCAGAACCTTGTCCGTGTAGGCCAGGGTATTGTCGTAGCCATTGATGATTTCCTGCTGAGTGCATTGGTTCAGGGCATTGCTCTGGCATACCGGGGTGAAGCGTGCGCCCCCATCCGGATAACGTTTGAAGTACTCAGGGCCGTGGCTGCCCATTTGGTGCAGCACCAGCACGGTGTCCTTGTCGAGGTTGTCGAGCAACTCGCTCAGACCCTGCAGCAAAATTTCGTCATGGCACTCGCCGCCGGCGCACAATTGCGGGTCTTTGAGGTTGCTGACATCGATGAACTGCACCCGGTCGCAAGTGCCTTTGCACCCCGACTGGTTATCGCGCCACTGCACGGCCAACCCGGCACGCTGGAGGATGTCCAGCAGCCCTTCACGGTTCTTGGCCACGCGAGCATCGTAGTCTTTGCGCTTCATGCCAGAAAACATGCACGGGACCGAGACGGCCGTTTCGGTCCCGCAGGAATGCACATCGCTGAAACTCAGCAAGCCCTGTTCCTTGGCAAGGTTCGGAGTGGTGTCGCGCCCGTATCCCAGCACACCGAAATGATCGGCTCGTGCACTTTCACCCACCACCAGCACGGTCAATGATTTGCGCGCGTGTTTCTGCCAGGCCCCATCGCGCCTGGCATCTTCGCCATACGACTGGAACGGCCGCGCTGCGGTACCGACGCGCTCGTTGACATAACCGATAGTCGCGCCCACGACATTGCTTGGGGTAAGCATCAGGCGCAGTTCGTGATGATTGCGAAACAGCGACGACAAGCCTTGATAATTGACCAGTGCCACAGAGCCCAATACGACCACGCACGCGCCGCTGACCACCAGTTTGCCCAAGATTTCACGGTGCCACGGGCGGTAGGCGATCTGCGTTTTGTACAACAGTACCGACGGCAGTATGCCAAGCAAAAGTATGTAGACGGCAAACTTGAACGACATCAAGTCGCGCACTTCCGCAATATTGGTTTCGGCCATGTTACGGAACATGCCCGAATCAATCAGCACACCATACTGGTTCATGAAGTAAGCGGCACTTGCGCCACTGATGAACAGCACGGTCAATAGCGGTTTGAATACATAGCGAAAAGCGAACAACGTCAACACTAAATTGAACGCGAACAGCATAAGCACGGCAAACGCCAGGGACAGCCACAGCCCCGTCGGCCCGGCAGGCACCACCTCTTGCAGGTGCCCCCAGAGGAACATGTTCAGACCGACCAGCAGGTAAACACTGGCCAACAGCGTGACCCATTCAGTCCGCAGGGATTTGAAGTTGAGCATCGGCGTTCGCAATCAAGAGTTGTTATCAACCCCAGGGCCGGACGGCACCGTGGGAAAGTTGCGCAACTCTAGAAAGCGCACCATCAATTTTTTGTGAAAAAGACGGTAACAAATCCGTGAGCCGATGCATTTTTAAACTTTCAGTAGATTCTGTTCAGCAACCGTTCAGCCTGGCGAAACCCCGGTCGCTGGGCCACCCAACCACGCAGGCGGCCAAACGCAGCTATCCTCAAAGGTCAGGATCTTAACGACAACCCTGACAGAGGTGAAAAAATGCCAGTTCCGCATGACCTGCTCGCTGACCTGCACATTACCGCTGACGCATTCCAGGCGCTCATAGACAAGGACCAGGACCTTCACAAGCTGCACAAGGAATACAACACCAAAGACAAAGAGGTGCTCGCTGCAGAGGCCAACGGCACCAGCGACGACGCAGTCAACCGCCTGCGCAAGGAGCGGCTGCTGCTCAAGGACAGGATCGAACGAATCATTCATCCGCCTAAAGCCTGAACCTTCCGGTTGCCCCTATCGTCGGCACAGCGGCGATAGGGGCAGCGTTGCTATCCAGCCGCTGAGGCCTTCAGTGCGCCGTCCAGATCCTCGATCAGGTCACGGTAGTCTTCGATCCCCACCGACAAGCGCAACAGGTTCTCGCTGATGCCCATCTCGGCCTTCTGTGCAGGGGTCAACGAGTTGTGCGACATGCTCCAGGAATGGTTGATCATGCTCTCCACCCCTCCCAGGGAGTCGGCAAGCACGAAAATGTGCAGTGCCTCAATCAACCTATTGAGCGCTGCTCTGTCACCACCTTTGACTTTCATGGCTACCACAGCCCCACCGCTACGCATCTGACGCTGGCACAGGGCATGTTGCGGGTGGCTAGGCAGCCCTGGGTAGAACACCTGCTCGACCTGCGGGTGGCCTTCGAGAAAGCGCGCCACTTGTAGCGCATTGGCGCATTGGCGCTCCATGCGCACGTCCAGGGTCTTGATCCCGCGCAGGGCCAGGTAGCAGTCGAATGGCCCCTGAATCGCCCCCACCGCCATGCTGATTTTGCGCAGCCGCCTGAGCAGTTCATCGTTGGCTGCCACCACCACACCGCCAGTCAGGTCGGAATGACCGCCGATGTATTTGCTCGCCGAGTGCATCACCAGGTCTACGCCGAGAGTGATCGGCCGTTGGTTCCAGGGTGAGCAGAAAGTGTTGTCGATGCAGGTCAGGATCCCGCGGGCGCGGGCCAGGTCGCAGACCGCCTGGATGTCCACCAGGTGCAGTAATGGGTTGGTGGGTGACTCGATCCAGATCAACTGGGTTTCGGGCTTGATGGCCGCGGCCACTGCCGCGACATCGTTCAGGTCGACATAGGTGGTGGTCAGGCCCGAAGTACGCCCGCGGAAATCTTCGAGGATGCGAAACGTCCCGCCGTAAACACCGTTCATCACCACCACATGGGCGTCCTTGGGTAACAACTCCAGCACCGTGGCGGTGGCATTGACCCCCGACGCGCAGGCTACCGCGCCGACGCCTTCCTCCAAGGCGGCCACACAGCTTTCGTAGGCATGCCGAGTTGGGTTGCCTACCCGGCTGTAAGCGTACTGTGGGTGGTCATCAAGGCTGCGCTTGATATAGGAACTGGCGGTGTAGATGGGCGGGAAGATGGCGTTGTCGGCAACGCTGGCCTGCTCACCGGCGTGGATGGTACGGGTGGCGAAATTACGCGGCTTGTCAGACATGGTCAGGCCCATTTTTGGCAGAATTCAAGCCTGCAACTATGGCAATAACCTGTTACGGCGGCAATGCTGAAACGCGCAGGAAATTTTCCTAGGCGTAGGGTAGTCTGGGGAAAATATTTCTCGCCGGTTCCCTATCATGGACAGTTTCGACCAACACATCCTCACCCTGCTGCAGCGCGATGCGTCGATCTCGCTGAAGGATCTGGCCGAGGCGGTCAACCTATCGACCACCCCTTGCTGGAAGCGCGTGAAGCGCCTGGAGGAAGACGGCTACATCCTAGGTCGCGTCGCCCTGCTCGACCCCGAACGTTTGGGGCTGGGGCTGACCGTGTTCGTCCAGCTCAAGACTCAACGCCACGACAGCGCGTGGCTTGAGCAATTTGCCAATACGGTGAAAGGGTTCGAGGAGGTGATGGAGTTTTATCGCATGTCCGGGGACTGGGACTACATGCTGCGGGTCGTGGTGGGTGATATCGCAGCCTACGACCGCTTCTACAAAAAGCTGATCACCCGCACAGAGGGGCTGTCGAATATCACCTCCAGCTTTGCGATGGAACAGATGAAGTACACCACGGCCTTCCCGGTGCATCGTGCCTGAAAGGCGCCGACCCCATCGCTGCTGAAGCCGCACCCACTGAGCCTAGGATGCGACGTTAGCCGCTTAGGGGCCAGCAAAAGTATCCATCAATCAGCGGTGAGCACGGCCTCGATCCGATTTCCGGCCTTGGCTTTCTCCAGCTTGATCGCGATGAACTTGGAAGTTGGCGTGTAGGTACCCTCCCCATAACTCTCCAGCGGCACCAGCGGGTTGGTCTCTGGGTAGTACGCCGCTGCCTGGCCATCAGGGATGTCATAAGGCACCAGACGAAAGCCCGACACTCGCCGCTCCACGCCATCCTCCCACAGCGACACCAGGTCAACATGCTCACCGGGCTCAAAGCCCAGGCGGCGGATGTCCGCCTCGCTCACGAACACCACCTCGCGTAGGCCGAACACGCCGCGATAGCGGTCGTCGAGCCCGTACAACGTGGTGTTGTACTGGTCGTGGGAACGCATGGTCTGCAGGATCAGGTCGGGCTTGTCGCCGCGCGCCAACACTTTGGCATTGACCAGTTCTTCAGGCAATGCAACGGGCATGAAGCGCGCCTTGCCGGTGGTGGTTCGGAATTTGCGGTCGGCTGCTTGGTTGCCTAAGTGGAAGCCGCCAGGGTGCTGGATACGTTCATTGAAGTTAGCGAAGCCCGGAATAACGTCGGCGATCATGCTGCGAATACGGCCATAGTCGGCTACCGCGTACTCCCAGTCGATCGGCTCGTTGCCCAGCGTCGCCTTGGCCATGCCGGCAATGATCCAGGGTTCCGAGCGCATGTGCGGCGAGCGCGGGTGCAATTGGCCGTTGGAGATATGCACCATGCTGAAGGTATCTTCCACGGTCACACCCTGCGGGCCCTCGGCCTGCAGATCGATTTCGGTTCGCCCCAGGCACGGCAGAATCAGTGCATCCCGGCCGGTCACCAGATGCGAGCGATTGAGTTTGGTGGAAATCTGCACGGTCAGCGCGCACTTGCGCAGCGCAGCATGGGTACGCGGGGTGTCCGGCGTGGCTTGGGCAAAGTTACCGCCCAGGGCGATGAACACCTTGGCCTGCTCCTGCTCCATCGCCTTGATGGCCAGCACCGCATTGTGCCCGTGAGCACGTGGCACTCGGAAGCGAAAACGCTTTTCGAGCGCGTCGAGCAGCGCCGCCTTGGGCTTCTCATCAATGCCCATGGTGCGGTCGCCCTGCACGTTGCTGTGGCCGCGCACCGGCGACAGGCCAGCGCCGGGTTTACCGACATTGCCACGAAGCAGCTGCAGGTTGACGATTTCCTGCACGGTCGGCACCGAATGGCGGTGTTGGGTGATACCCATGGCCCAACACATGATCACCCGTTCTGCCTTGCGGTACATGCGCGCCGCTAGCTCGATCTCGGCCAGGGTCAGCCCCGACTGTTTGACGATATGCTCCCACGGTGTAGCGTCCAGTGCCGCCAGGTAGTCATCCAGGCCACTGGTGTGCTCGGCAATGAAAGCATGGTCGAACACCGCTGGCTCGCCCTGTGCCTGGGCTTCGCGCTCCCACTGCAAAAGGAACTTGGCGATGCCACGCATGGCCGCCATGTCGCCACCCAGCGCTGGACGGAAGTAGGCACTGCTGGTCGGCTCGGAACCGTTGCTGAGCATTTCAAAGGGGTGCTGCGGGTGCTGGAAGCGTTCCAGGCCACGCTCCTTGAGCGGGTTGAAACACACCACCTGGGCACCGCGCTTGACCGCCTCACGCAGCGGTTCGAGCATGCGCGGGTGGTTGGTGCCAGGGTTCTGGCCGATGACGAAGATCGCGTCTGCCAGTTCCAGGTCGTCATACACCACCGTGCCCTTGCCGACGCCCAGAGTTTCAGCCATGCCGACACCGCTGGCCTCGTGGCACATGTTCGAGCAGTCGGGGAAGTTGTTGGTGCCGTAGGCGCGGACGAATAACTGGTAGAGGAACGCCGCTTCGTTGCTGGCTCGGCCGGAGGTATAGAACTCCGCCTGATCGGGGGACTCAAGCGCGCGCAAATGCTTGGCGATCAGCTCGAAGGCTTCCTGCCAGGTGGTTTCAACGTAGTGGTCGGTGGCCGCGTCGTAACGCATCGGGTGGGTCAGGCGGCCTTGATACTCGAGCCAGTAATCGGTCTGTTCACGCAATGCACTGACGCTGTATCGGGCGAAGAACGCCGGATCCACCGAGCGACCTGTGGCCTCCCAGTTGACTGCCTTGGCGCCGTTCTCGCAGAACTTGACCATGTCGCTTTCCGACGACTCGCCCCAGGCGCAGCCGGGGCAATCGAAGCCACCGTTCTGGTTGGTTTTGAGCATGGCCCGCAGGTTCTTGAACGCGTTGTCACTGCCCAGCCAACTCTTGGTCACGCTCTTGAGCGCGCCCCAGCCCGCAGCGGGGCCGTTGTAGTCCCTGATGTGTCGATCCTGGCTCATGTACTCGATCCTCACGCTTCGATGCTTTTTTTCAGCCTATGGAGCGTAAGAAAGCGCGTCTAATCGAAAGATCTTACGGGGTGATAAGCGGTTTCGATCACCGGGCGGCAGGTTGACAATGCTCAGTGCCCTTGCAACCCAGCGCCGCCCACGCGGCGCCAAAGCCCATAGGCGTTGCTGACCTGCGATCAAATGATAGAGCCCATTGATCGACCAGTCAGGGAAAGCAATTTGACGCCTTAGCTGCCAGGTTATAGCTTGGAGCAAAGCCCCCATTCGAGCGCCAACGTGGAACAAAACAGTGCGGCCCTGATCGACGGCTTCAACCGGAAAATCGACTACCTGCGGATGTCGGTCACAGACCGCTGCGACTTTCGCTGCGTGTACTGCATGGCCGAAGACATGCAGTTCTTGCCACGTCAGCAGATCCTCAGCCTCGAAGAACTGTTTTTGGTCGCCGAGCGATTCGTAGCCCTCGGCACCCGCAAGATTCGCCTGACCGGTGGCGAGCCGTTGGTGCGCCAGGGCATCGTCGACCTGTGCAGGCGCATCGGCGCCTTGCCCGGCCTGCGCGAGCTGTGCATGACCAGCAATGGCTCGCAGCTCAATCGCCTGGCCCAACCGCTGTTCGATGCAGGCGTCACGCGCCTGAACATCAGCTTGGACAGCCTCGATGCCGAGCGCTTCAACCAGCTAACCCGCACTGGCGATCTCGACCAGGTCATCGCCGGCATCGACGCTGCGCGCCAGGCCGGGTTCCAGCGCACCAAGCTCAACTGCGTGGTGCTCAAGGGCCGCAACGAGCATGAACTGGTCGACCTGGTGCGCTTTGCCATTGACCGTGAGCTTGACATCACCTTCATCGAAGAGATGCCGCTGGGAGTTATCAGCGAGCACGAGCGCGGCGAGTCGTTCTGCTCGAGCGATGAGGTGCGTGACCGCTTGAGTGACCATTTCACCCTCATCGAGTCCACAGAGTCATCCCAAGGCCCAGCGCGCTACTGGCGCTTGGCCGAGGCTGGGACCACCCGTGTCGGCTTCATCTCGCCGCACAGTCACAACTTCTGTGCCACCTGCAACCGGGTGCGGCTGACGGTCGAGGGCCGGTTACTGCTGTGCCTTGGCAATGAACACTCGATGGACCTCAAGCAGGTGCTACGTGCCCATCCAGGTGATGCTGCACGGTTGGAGAAGGCCATCCGCGACTCGCTGCACCTCAAGCCCTTTCGCCACCACTTCGAAGTCGGTGGTGAGGTACAGATCCTGCGCTTCATGAACATGACCGGCGGCTGAACGGCCGCCTCAGGACCGCCATGATCGTCCACCCGCGCCCCGATGTGCTTCGCGTGCTGTTCACCCTCAAGGGCTCGATCATCAAGCGCATCGCTCTGCGCTGCCTGATGGTCACCTTGCTGGCTGCGCTGATCGTGCTGGTCGAGCGGCATTACCCGGCGTTTTTCTACCCGGTCAGCGCCACCCCTTTCACCCTGCTGGGCCTGTCACTTTCGATCTTCATGAGCTTTCGCAACAACGCCTGCTATGACCGCTGGTGGGAGGGGCGCAAAGCCTGGGGCAAACTGATCATCGAGACCCGCTCGTTCGTGCGCGAAAGCGCGGTGATTGCCAACGCACCGCTGCGCGCCGAACTGCTGCGCAGCCTGTGTGGCTTTGCCCACGGGCTCAGTGCACGGTTACGCGAAGAAAGCGAAAGGGATGCCGCTGGCCCTTGGCTGAACGCCAACGCCCCGGTAGCCGCGCATAACCTGTGCGATGGCATCCTGCGCAACATTGGCCAGCACTGCTCGCAGTTGGCCGAGCAAGGGCAGCTCAGTGAATGGCGCTATATGTTGCTGGAACAGCGGCTGGCCGGGTTGACCGAGGTGCAGGCAACCTGCGAACGGATCAAGGGTACGCCGCTGCCGTTCCCTTACACCCTGCTGCTGCACCGCACCATCTACATTTTCTGCCTGCTGCTGCCGTTCGCCCTTGCTGAACCGCTGGGCTGGCTGGCACCGCTGTTCACCACCATCGTCGGTTACACCTTCTTTGGCCTGGATGCGATCGGCAACGAGCTGGAAGACCCATTCGGGCGGGACGAAAACGACTTGCCGATGGATGCCATGGTCAGAACCGTGGAGCGGGATGTGCTGGGGGCTTTGGGAGTCGAGCCATTGCCGCCGGTTTTGCGGCCAGTGGATCATGTGCTGAGTTGACGCATTCGCGGCTGTACCGAACCAGGGGCAGCGGGTTTACCCGCGAAGAGGTGCAGGTCAACCGCGGCTCTGACAAGCGCCCACAGGCTTCAGATGCTTGACGAAATTGCACGGCCGATGCCGCGCATCCAGTTGTTCCACCAGGATGCCTTCCCAGGCGGTACGGCAAGCCCCAGTCGAGCCAGGCAGGCAGCACACCAAGGTGCCGTTGGAAATTCCGGCAAGGGCTCTGCTTTGCACCGTCGAACTGCCAATATCCAGAATGGACAAGGCACGAAACAGCTCGCCAAAGCCATCGACGCTACGCTCGAGCAGGCACTGCACGGCCTCCGGTGTGCTGTCACGCCCGGTAAACCCGGTGCCGCCGGTGATCAGCACCACCTGCACATCATCGTCGGCGATCCAGGTGGCGACCTGGGCGCGGATCTTGTACAGGTCGTCCTTGAGCAGTGCCCGTGCCACTAAACGATGGCCTACCTGCACCGAGCGACTGGCCAGCAGCTCGCCGGAGGTGTCGTTATCGAACGTACGGGTATCGCTGACGGTCAGCACGGCGATGTTCAGCGGCACGAAGGCCGCATCAAGTTGAACGCGCACTCTTTAAGCTCCTTGTCTGGCAGTGTCGTCACGCTAGAGGCAAGCCATGCCAGCGTCCAATCGATATACCGAACCGTCCGATCAATGACATCTATCGCAGACGTGGGTTAAGGTCTGCACAACCAGACGCCAGGCACCTACATGGACATCAAGCAGCTCAAGTTCCTCATCGCCCTCGACCAGACCCGCCACTTCGGCCAGGCGGCGGCGTTGTGTCATATCACCCAGCCAACCCTGTCCATGCGCCTGCGCAACCTGGAAGATGAACTGGACCTGGTACTGGTCAAGCGCGGTCAGCGCTTCGAAGGCTTCACCGAGGCCGGCGAGCGGATTCTGGCCTGGGCTCGCACCCTCTTGGCAGCCCATGACGGCCTGCAGGCAGAAGCGGCCAGTTGCCGTGGCCAGGTGGTCGGTAGCCTGCGCCTGGGCACGGTGCCGCTGGCCAGCTTCAACCCCATGCACCTGCTGCTGCCGCTGCGTGAGCAATACCCCGAACTGCAGTTTCAGCTCAGCTCGCACAGCACCGAACAAATCATGGATGGCCTGAGCCGCAACCAGCTCGACCTGGGCATTTGCTACCTCGACCAGGTCAACGCCAATTTCTTCGAAGTGATCGAACTTGGCACCACCACCATGGGCCTGCTCTACGATACCCAGCACTTCCATTTCGAAGCCGACAGCCTGCGTTGGGACGAGCTCGGCGACATTCCCCTGGGCTTGCTGAGCAAAGGCATGCACTACCGCCAGTCGCTGGACCTAAGCCTGCGCAGCCGTGGCCTTGAGCCCAACGCCGTGCTGGAAAGCGACTCGACCTTCCAGTTGGTTCAGGCGATCACCATCGGCGTGTGCTGCGCGATCATGCCCTTGGGGTGCGGCCTGGAAGGCCTCAGCGAACACTTGCGCATCATCCCCATCGCCGACGCCAGTATCCACAGCCCGGTCGGCCTGTTGCTGCGCCGCAGCGAGCCGCGCTCGGCGATTGCCGAGCAGTGCTTCAACGAAGCCAGGCGCCTGTTTCAGCCGGCCTGATACACCGCCACCTGGCGTTACCGACTGGACGATTTCACGGTGGGGCCGCCGAGCGGCCCCTGCCAGTTTCAGCGATAGCGTTCGAGCCAATGGGCATAGGGTGCCGGCAAGGTCCAGGCCGCCTTGTCCACGCCTAGCTCTTTGGCAGCGAAGTAGGCCCAGTGCGGGTCGGCCAGGTGCGCCCGCCCCACCGATACCAAGTCCAGCTGGTTGGCCTGTAGCGCCTGCTCGGCCAATTGCGGCGTACCAAAGCCCCAAGCCGAGGTTACCGGCAGCCCGGCTTCGCGGCGCACGCGCTCAGCCACCGGCCCCATGAACGCCGGGCCCCACGGGATATTGGTTTCAGGCACGGTGAAGCCAACGCTGACGCTTAGCAGGTCCAGGCCGCCTGCCTTGAACAGGCGTGCCAGCTCGATGGACTCTTCCAGGGTCTGCTGGTCACGGCCGTCGTACTCCAGCACACCGAAGCGCGCGGTCAGCGGCAGGTTTTCTGGCCAGACTTCGCGCACCGCCGCCAGCGTTTCCAGCAGGAAACGGCTGCGGTTCTCGAAGCTACCGCCGTAGGCATCGGTACGCTGGTTGGAATGCTCGGAGAAGAAGCTTTGGCCGAGGTAGCCATGGGCGAAGTGCAGTTCGATCCACTGGAAACCGGCATCACGGGCGCGGCGTGCAGCATCGACGAAGTCTTGTTTGACCCGGGCGATGCCGTCCAGGGTCATCTCACGCGGCACCTTCGGCAAATTCGCGCCAAAGGCAACGGCTGACGGGGCGATGGTGTCCCAGCCACGGGCATCTTCAGCCGCGATGTGGTCGTCCCCTTCCCAAGGGCGGTTGGCGCTGGCCTTGCGCCCAGCATGGGCAATCTGGATGCCAGGGACGGAGCCGGCGGCCTTGATGGCTTGCACCACTGGAACGAACGCCTGGGCATGGGCGTCACTCCATATGCCAGCGCAACCGGGAGTGATTCGCCCTTCAGGTGCCACCGCTGTGGCTTCGACCACCAGCAGCCCGGCGCCGCCGCGGGCCAGGCCGGCGTAGTGCACCTGGTGCCAGTCATTGATCAGGCCTTCCTCGGCCAGGTACTGGCACATGGGCGGAACGGCGATACGGTTGCGCAATGTGACGTCTTTGAGGCTGTAGGGCTGGAACAAAGCGGACATGAAAAAACTCCGATCATCTGAATACGATAGTTCGATCATAATCGAACTATGGCAATAAGCGAAACCCCCGTTATCATGTCCGCATGCGAGCCTACTCACACCCCAACCCTGAAGACCTGATTCTCGAACGCGTGCTTTATGCGTTGAGCGACCCCGTGCGCTTGGGCATTGTCCGCCATTTGGCCGGTGTGGCAGAGGCCAGTTGTGGCGAACTTGATGGCGGGCGGCCCAAGTCGAGCATGTCGCACCATTTTCGCGTTTTGCGCGACGCCGGGTTGGTGCACACCCGCAATGTAGGCACCACGCACATGAACTCGCTGCGCGCCGAAATGCTCGACGAACGCTTCCCAGGCTTGCTGGACTGCATCTTGCGGCAGAAGTGATGTGCTCGGCAGGTATTCAGACGACTGGACGCCACGGCGGGCCGTGGCGTTTGGCTTAGGCGCTGATGGCGTCGAAGCTGCGGATGGGGGTGGGTACCGCGCACAACAGCGGGAATTCCTCTTCGATGATCCAGGGTTCCTTCATGACCAGGTACACGTCGAGAAAATCGGAAAACCCCGGCCAGATGAACATCTCGTTGGCCTCGGCGACGGCACGCGACAGCACGCCCACGCCACCAAAGCTCTTGATCATCGAAACACTCACGATTTCGCTGCCAGAATGAAATACGGTTGCGGCGTCCAGCATGCCGGGCCGGCGCTCGGCGAAGCGGTTGAAGATCGCATGATAGGGGCATTCGGGCAGTGGCTTGATCACCGCATTGGGCGCTGAACGCTCATCGCTGGACGACGAGGCGACCACTTCGATGCTCAACCCCTTCAGCGGCACCGAATGGTAATTGTCAGGGACGCTGTCGCCCAGCACCACCACCATGTCTGCCTCATCCTTGCCCAGCTTGGTAAGGTTGTCAGGGGACTCAGAGCAACTGAATATCGGGCTGTAGCCAGATAGCTTGCTGACCACCGCCGCCATGATCTGCTGGTTGATTTCCATCGACAACGTACTGTTCAAGGCAACGCGCAATGGCAGACGCTGATTGCAGCTCTGGCGCAACTGGTTGATCTTCAGTTGCATGCGCTCTGAACATCGCACGATTTCCAGAACATGCGGCAGCAGGCTCAGCCCTTCCTGAGTGAGTGAAACCCCTTTGTTGGTCCGGTCGAACAACTTGAAGCCACAATGATCTTCGAGCTTTTTCAACTGAGCGGCCAAGGCCTGGACCGTGACATGTACCTGTTCGGCCGCATCGGTGATAGACCCTGTTCGGGCGACTTTCACGATGTTCTTGAGCACCTTGATGTCCATTCAATCTCCCTCCCCATCCCGTTGACGCAGGCCGTCAACGAAAGCCGAAAGGATAACGCACAAGCGCCAGCACTGTCTGCACGCTAACGGTGCACGCTGGTCGGGTAGCAAGCAATGGTTGAGGCACGTCAAAAAAAAGTGAAGTTTCCAGATGGGATTCAACTGATAAATTTTTGTCAGCGTTTAATTTGAAGAGATCGCCATGCTGACACTCAACCGAAACATTGAAACTGCCCTGCGTCAAAAGAAGACGGTCAATGTACGGGGCAGCGATTACGCATTGAATGGT
>NZ_JBJJLN010000026.1:0-60945 GCF_046230725.1 Pseudomonas sp. KCJK9000
GCTCCAGCCCCGACCCGATCACGGGCAACCCGCTGCACCCGCTCAACCCGCTCAACCCGCTTAACCCCGCCAACCAGGTTTATTACGTCGCCCCAGCGCCCGAGCCGGCCCGCCATTGCAGCGACGCCGGCGCCGGGCGGGATGATTCCTCGCGCCTGGTCGATTGCTCACCGTCCCGCGACAGCGGCGGCTGGGGAGGCGGGAGCGATTACGGCTCCTGCAGCAGCTCCAGCGATTCCAGCAGCCCCAGCGACTACTAACCCCCGGAGTCACCATGACCGAAGCAACCCCTAGCACCGCCATCAGCGCCCTGGAACAGAAGGTGCGCGACCAGGCCGTCGAGCAGCTGAGCGAGCGCGTCAACGAACTGTTCGCCCCGATCTTCGCCAAGTTGGACGAGCTGTCGGAGTCCGAAGGGCTCCTGCACGGCGTCGAGATCGACGGCCACACCCCGCACGCCTCCGACGTCCTGGAGAAGATCATGGCGCTGGTGAGCGACGCCCTGCAGCCGGCCGCCGAGGCCGCCGCCATCGAAGCCCTGCTGGCCGCAGCCGACAAGATCCTGGCCGCCGCCCAAGCCCCACAGGAGGCCGTATGACCCTCGAAGCCGTACCACTCGCCCCGCTCCAGGGCGTTCGCCGCTCGTTCCAGGACGTGCCCCCGGCCGGCACCCGCCAATACACTGCCGAACTGGTGGACGCTCAAGGCCGCTACCTGCGCGCCGACACAATGGTCCCTGCGTTCATGCAGAAGGCTACCGGCCTCGACGACCAGGCGTTCAGCCAGCTGATCGTCACCCAGCAAGACGACCTCCTGCGCGAGCAGCAGGCCCGCGGCGACGCCCCGCTGGCCGTTGAAATCATTGCGGAGCTGACCCAGCAGGTGCGCGGCGCCATCGCAGCCCAGCAACAGGCCCAGGCAGAGCTTGGCCAGGCCCGCCAGCGAATCGCACACGCCGAGGGCCAGATCGGCCACATGGCCGAGCGTCTGCTGGCGCTGGACCCGTCCGCGATGGCCCCCAAGGCCGACGCACAGGAATGACCCAAGGCGGCCGACTCGGGGAGGGAAGGCCGCCAGCACCACCGTGCCAGCACCAACACAACGAACCCAAGGAATCCAGTCATGAAGACACTCACCCCAGCCGCCCAAGCCCTGCACGACGAGTTCAAGAACGAGGGGCGCGGTTGCGCCTGTCACCTCGGCGGCGCCCCATGCAGCCACTGCACCCACCCAGGCAACCCGCACGCCCTGGAAGCCGACGACAGCGCCTGGATCAACACCAACCGCGTCAGCCCGGCACACCTGCGCAAGGTGATGGAAGCCGTCAACGAAATGGTCCGCTTTGGCATCGACTTTGTGCCCATGCCCGTCTACAACGACCAGGACCGCAAAGAGCTGGCCGACGAGTCCGCGCGCCGCCTTGAGCTGTTGTCCGAGGCCGCTGAGTCCAGAGACGCTGGAGGGCCGCAGACATGAGCCAGCTCAAGACGCAGTACCACCCACGCATAGGCCGGTGCCAGTCTTGCGCAATGCGCGAGAGTGACTGCACTCGCCTACCCTTTCACGATATGCCCGTCCATCGCCGCGACGGCGTAGACG
The DNA here is from genome assembly GCF_046230725.1 of Pseudomonas sp. KCJK9000. Classification (NCBI taxonomy): domain Bacteria; kingdom Pseudomonadati; phylum Pseudomonadota; class Gammaproteobacteria; order Pseudomonadales; family Pseudomonadaceae; genus Pseudomonas; species Pseudomonas sp. KCJK9000. The sequence goes on from NZ_JBJJLN010000026.1 coordinate 1,600, forward strand.
TGGTGGTTACCTGTACCCGCTACTTCCCAGCCAGCGGGCAGTTCCAGACTGAGGAGGCATGACATGGCAGCGCACGATAACGTCGACATCGAGGCCTTCATCAAGGCCGCGGCCGAACGCGGCTGGTCCAAGACGCAGACCCGCAAGGCCCTGGAGCTGAGCACAAACAAGTTTTGGGCGATCCTGGGCGTCATGCCCCCGCTCACCTGGTCTGGACGCCGCTCCAGCCTGGGCGTCAGCCGCAGCCCGAGCCCAGCCGTAACCGAGGCGCTGGCGCGTGCTCGAGCAGCACGGCGCGCCAGGCACCTCTACACGTGGAACGGTCGCACCGGCACCGTCGCCGAGCTGGCCGCGTTCGCCGACGCCAGCGAGCGCACCATCCGCCGCCGCATTCAGCACGGCCTGACGATCGACCAGGCGTTCAGCCTCCCCGCCACGTTCGATTGGCGCGGCCTGCAGCAGATCCATCACCAGAACTGCCTCCCCCTGTAGCTCCGCAACACAATATCCCGCCAGAACCTACAGAAGCCGCCACTTGGCGGCACTGTAGCTGTAGGAAATAACCCACGGCCTGCCCCTTGCGCTTCCGCTAGTGTGCGTACACAATCCACGCACGCACACCACGGGAGCCAGCACCCATGACTACCACCCTAATCACACGCGAAGACGTCAAGCGCTACCAGGGCCGCGATTGGTTCCGGCGCGCCGTCACGATGGTCAGCACCGGCGGCCAGCGCGTCTACACCACCGACGGCCGCGCCCTCAACAGTCTTGAGGAGCTGCAGGCCGAGGACGCCCCGACCGCCATCGAGCGGGAGTCCCGCGGCACCCAGCCCAAGCGCCAGCGCTTCTACGGCCCCGAGCGCAAGGACGTCCGCGTGCACGCCCGCATGACAGAGGACTACCGCAAGCGCTTTATCGCCCTGGGCGGCAGCACCTGGCTGCGCAAGCAGATCGACGCAGCCCTGCCCCACCTCAACGCTTAACAACGACCCCAGCAGCACCAGGAGAGCCACATGCCCTACATGATTGGATGCGCATCGCAGAAAGGAGGCCCGGGCAAGTCGACGATCGATCGCGCGCTCGCCGTCGCCTTCACCAACGCCGGCTGGAACACCAAGGTAATCGACCTGGACGTGCGCCAGGGCACCGTCACCAGCTGGCTACGCCGGCGCCTGGCCAACAACGTGCTGCCCGAGCTGCATGTGCAAATGTGTGGCAGCGTCGCCGCCGGCATCGCCCAGGCGGGCAGCGCCGACATGATCATCATCGACGGCGGGCCACAGGCCACCGACGAGACGGTGGCCATGGCCCAGGCGGTCAACCTGCTGATCTTGCCCACCGGCCTCTGCCTCGACGACTTGGAGCCCACCGTCACCCTGGCCAACACCCTGGTAGACAAACACGCCATCCCGATCGAGCGAATCGCCTTTGCCCTGAACAAGGTAGGCAACAGCGAGGTGGAGATTGCCGCCGCGCGCACCTACCTGGGCAAGACCCGTTTCTACACCCTCGACGGCGAGATACCCGACCGCCCGGGCTACCGCACCGCGCACGACCTGGGCCGCTCGATCATCGAGACGCCCTACCCGAGCCTCAACAAGCGCGCCAGCAAGCTGGTCCAGTCAGCGGTCGACCGCTTCAACGCGCTAATCGGCTAAGCAGCGAATTAGCGAATTAGCGAAGCCGCGAATTAACGAAATCGCGGCCTAGCGAAAGAACGAAACAGCGAAAGGAAGTCAGCCCCCATGACCACCCAACCGCCAGCATTGAACATGCCCAAGCCCCCGGGCCCCAAGGCCCACGGCAAGGGCGAACCACCACAAGGCGCGGCCGACACCGTCGTCGTAGGCAACAACACCAAGACGCCCAAGGCGAAAGACCTGGTGGACTGCAACTTCAAGGTCGAGGCCGAGTTTCGTAAACAGTTTCGGCTGTTCTGCGCCACCCACGACGCCAACCACGTCGACATATTCAAGACATCCCTGATCGAGTTCATGGACCGCAAGGGGTGGGACACCACCAGCCTCAAGGCGATGGAGAAGAAAGAGTGACCGACTATCCGAAGTGCGCCGGCCCACACTGCCGCGACCCCAAGTGCGACCTCTGCGCCCCGGCCATTGACGCCGGCAAGCCCGACAACAGCGACGGGCGCTTCTCGGTGGGCAGCCCCACCCGGGAATGGGGGCGCATTGGCCCCAACGGGCGCCACCTGGAGGCGTTCTGCCTCAACACCGTGCGCGAGGACGCCCCCGATTACCCGATGGCAGCCATGCTGCTGGGCGTCTACGAGCGCGGCCACACCAACGGCCGACTGGGCGAGCACAGCAACGGCCGCGAGGTGCGCGTGCCCCTGGAGCGCTCCTACGACGCCCGCGTCAAGATGCTGCTGGCCTTCAACACCAGCCGGCAGGCCGGGTTTGACGTCGACGAGGCCCTGGAGGCCGCCTGGCAGGCGCTGCTGCGCTTCTCGAACCTGCCAGCGGCCTACGCCGCCGAGGAGCCAGAGCGCACCAGGTACGAGACGTGGATCAAAGGCGAGTGGCCGACGGCGCCGCTCAAGTTCATCCGCGACGCCCTGCCGACCAGCGACCCGCGCTACGGCCAGTACGTCGATTCAAGCCTGCAGAATTCCTGGGTTGGATGGCAGGCCCGCGCCATGCACGCACCGGCGCCGAAACTGCCCGAGGGCACCGAGCAGGTCAGCAGCGCATGGCTGGCTCAGCTGCGCCAGGAATACCGCGAGTACGGCCAGCGGACCCGCGACCTGGAGCAGGAGGTGCAGAAGCTGAGGGCCGAGCGCACCGAGGCCAACGCCGCACAGCACCAGCTGCTGACCACCATCGAGAACCTCAACGAGCAGATCCAGCGCCAGCGCCTGGACATCAACGCCAGCGAGGAGCAGCTGGCGCAGTGCATGGCGATGGTCGCCATGGTCGAGGAGAACGAGTGGGCCGAGCACACCGGTACCGGGCCCGTGTCGAGCGCGGTTGAAACCGCCATCACCCAGCTGCACAACGAGCTGGCCGAGCTGCTCGACCGCCCCACCCTGGCCTACGGCATCGCCGGCAACCGCTACATGGTGGCAGCCACCCGCGAGGAACTGCCCGAGGTATACGAGGACGCCCAGGTGATCGAGCTGGTGCGCGGCCGCCCCTACACCCGCCAGGAGCCCCAGGCGTGAGCGTCCTGGACCACTTCACCGACGACGAGCTGCTGGAGGAGCTGGTGCGCCGTCGCAACAGCGTCAAGCCCAGGCAGCCGGCCAGGTGGTGCGAGGAGTGCCTGCATTATCGGCACTGGGCCAGCCCGAGCGACATGCCGGCCGATTACAACCCGTGCCAGAAGCGCCATCGCATGGAGTTTCACACCCCCACCAAGTGGCAGGATGCCGATTGTTTCGGCCACTACCGCATCATTTGCACCGATCGCCAGGAGTGCCCGGCATGAGCAAGACCCCACCGCCCAACACCTTCGTCGCCAGCTGCGGCGGATGCTTCAACCACATCGGCGCCGCCGACGTGAAGCGCACCGACCGCGCCGACCTGGGCAAGCTGCTGGGGCAATGGCTGTTCGCCGGCTACAGCGTCTCCCCGCGCTGGGGCGACACGGTGGTCGTCGAGATCAAAGGCTGCGAGTGCACGACCCCCGAGCAGCGCACCCGCCGCTAAAGCGCTAAATAGCGACTTAGCGAAATAGCGAAATAGCGAAGCGGCTAAGCCGCGAAATAGCGCACGCCCCGGCCTGACGGGGCTTTGCCAGTACCAACACACCAACACAGGTACACCGTCATGCCAGCACCAAAACGCCCCACCGCCGCCCAGCTCCAGGCCCAGTGCGACGCCTGGAACGCCGCCAACCCCTCTGGCACCCTCGTCAGCTATGAATCGATCAAGGGCCAGGGCGAGACGGGGCGCTACCGCACCAACGGCGAGGCCGAGGTGCTGAGCGGCCACAGCGCCGTCATCTGGCTACTGGGCAAGTCGGGCTGCGTCGCCCTGGACCACTGCACCCCCGTCCAGGAGGCCCAGGCATGAGCCAGGCACCCATCACTGAGGAGGACGTCGACCGCGCCAGCGGCCTGATTTCCGGCCTATTCGACAAGATGTGCGAGATCGAGGCCTCGGAGGACATCGAGGCGCTGCTGATCGCCGGCGCCGACAACATCCGGTACGCCGCCGACATCTTCCGCCGCACCCGCCACTTCGAGCGCGCGCTGGACAAGTACGAGCGCTTTAAGGCCGACGTCGACGCCGAGCAGCCGCCCCAGGGGCGCCTGGTTTACAGCTGGATGTGGCTGGCCAGCCGCCTGGCCAACGCCCCGACACGGCTGCACATGCGCAGCGCCCTTTACCTTTGCGTCCCGCTGGTCGCCGAATACCTCCCCGCACCACAGCAGCCTGCCCAGGAGCAGCCATGAAACTGAGCCGCACCACCACCCACACCCAAACCACCACCGCCAGCCTGGCCGGCGACGACCTCAAGCGCGTCATTGCCCAGGCCGTCGCCCAGGCGGCCGGCATTGACCTGGACGCCGCCGGCGTCGAGCAGAAGGTATGGCTCACCACCAGGCCCGTCACCGGCACCGCCGGCAGCGAGCACGTCGCCGAGGTGACCATCACCCAGCTGGCCCAGCCCAAGGGGCACATCGACTTCAGCGGCAGCGTGCGCGCCCCGATCAAGCGCGGCGACACCATCCGGTGGCATGAGAACGGTGTCGAGCACAGCGGGCCCGTGGCGCATCACACCGAGAACCCCGGCGAGCGGGGCGAGCTGCGCTGCAAGGGCCTGACCCTGGCGCAGATCCATGACCGCGCCGACCGCGACAGCGTCACCATCGTCGGATGAACATCGAGGACGCCAGCGACCAGGCGCTCCGCGACGAGCTGCAGGAGCGCGCCCTGGAGCGGACGCTCCTCGACAGGGGCGTCGACCTGCTGCCATGCGAGGAGTGCCGCTACTTCAAGCCCTGGACGCGCAGGGGCGACCCGCCCGAGACGTTCAACCCCTGTAGCAAGCGCCACACCATGCGCTTTCGCATGCCAGAGCCCTGGGAGGACCCGCACAGTGGTGGGTACTTTCGCCTGGTGTGTAGCGATCGCCAGGAGCCGCCACCGCCTGAGCCCGAGCCCGTCGAGCCACCGCCGAAATGGCCGCCCGATCCCGGGCCGCGAGGCACGCCAGATTGGCACCTGCGCCGCAAGCCGATCTAGCTGGCCACACTGGGTCTGTTTACGGTCGGATACCAGGGCCAGGGGAGGGCGGGTATATTCCCCCTCGTCGCGTCACACCCGACACAGCCAGCGAAACCGGCAGCAACATCGCCGGGCAGACAAGCCGCCTCCTCACACGGGCGGCTTTTTTGCGTCTGGAGCTTGGCCAGGCCAACAAAAAGGGCGCCCTTCCGGCGCCCTTTGTCATTGCACAGCGATCAGCTGCCACTCGGTACAGCGCGGGTGGTATTCCGGCCCGTGCGTGCGCACGCGCTCGTTGAACACCTCCGGGCTGTTCCCGTACCGAGGGAAGCCCCGGCACACGTTCGGCCTGTCCAGGTACGCGCCGCAGCCCTTCGGCGTCAGCTGCTTGCACACCCAGTAGGACTTGGCCGTTTTGACCATCGTCGTGGCGATGTGGGGGTTACGCTTCTTCGCCCGGCGCCAGCTGATCGGCTTCCAGTTGGCCGCGACAAACTGGACGTCGCCCCACACGCCGCGCAAGGCAGCCTTGCGAAGGTTCGGGCGCTTGCTGTGCAGGCCGATCGCCTGGCAGCAGGCAGTGCACCGCGTACCGTCGATCACGCACGCGGCCATCACCACACCCCCTTGGTCTTGGCGATATGTTCTGCCCAGCGCGCGACCACAAACTCACGGCTCGCCACCTCGCTGGACCAGAACAGCACAGGGGCGGTCAACAGGTACCAGGCGACGGTCAACCAGGTGCTGTCGACGATCGAGGAGACGGCCAGGGTGGTGGTGAATACGGCCGCTTCGGCCAGGTAGGTGTAGCGCGTGCGGCGAGAGGCCCAGGTGACCAGCGGGGCCAGCACTTCATGGTCGCGCACAGGGAGGAGGACAGACACGACGCGCCCATCGGCGTCGCGGGTGATCTTGATGGTGCTCGGGGGCTGCATGGGGAAGGCGTCCGGGGGCGGAAAGGGACGCCTATTTTACGGCCGCTGGCGTGCCCGCCAGTTGCGCCAGGCAGCGCCCACAGCAAAGGCCCCAGCAAGCGCGAGGCTGCCAGAGGCCACCAGGACAAAGAGCAGGCCGCCCAGCACGCCACGGTGGCGCCGTAGGCGGCGCAGCGCAGGCATCATTGCAATGCCTGCGAGCAGAAGTCCGGGTGTACATGGATGACCTGGCGCGGGATGGTGACCAGCTGCGCTTCCAGGCCTTCGCGGCATTCGTACAGCTCCTGCAGGCGCTGCAGCTGCCAGATTCGGGCATTGATGCGCAGCAGCGAGCGGCCGGTCTGTGCGGCGAAATTCCTGGCGGCCTGGTCGGCATCGTCCATGCGATAGCGCGGAACGCCGGTCAGCAGGTCAGGCAGCAGGGCAACCGATGGGGCAGCAGGGGAGCCCATGAACACCAGGCCGCGATCAGGGTCGGACGGCTCGACCAGGATGTAAGGGGCTTCAACCTGGGAGGGGGCACCAGGGTTGATCGCGCTGTCGAGGGCAGCGATAGCCTTGTCCAGGATGGCGATGGTGTGACGCACATAACGCTCTTGCGACGCTTGCGACATAAACGGGGCTCCAGGGTATTCGTTGTTAGGCAGCAGGGGCGAGGGGCGCATGCTCGGCGATCAGCGCGTCAAGCGACCCCAGGGCCTGGCGGCTTTCGGCCAGGCGGGCTATCTGCCAGTCGTAGGCCCGCACAGCGACCAGTTCCGACTCGCCTTGTTCGACCATGACGGCCGCCAAGCGTTCGGCGTCCTCCAGGGTGAAGCGGGCAACATCGGTCAGCAGGTCAGATGCGGAACAAACCATCCACTCGCCGTCGACGCGGGCAAGGCAATGGGACGGGCAGTCAGCCAAGGACAGGATGTAAGGTTTGCCGGTCAGGCAGGTCCCACCTTGCTCCAGGGCGGAGGACAGGTTCTCGATCGCGGTGGCCATTTGGGCGCGGGCCTTGCGCAGGTAGTCGAGTTGGGACATTGGTGGCACTCCATTGTTCGTTGTGCAAAGCAGCGAGCTAGACCGGCGGGGGGCAGCCGGGGGTGTTCGGACCAGCAAAAACGGCACTTTGCATCCTGCAAGTCTGCGCGGGGGCGCGCAGGGGCGTACTGATACCCGCTTAAGCCCGACTGGGCAAGTCAATTTGCGGGTAATGTTCAGTTTAGTAGACCTTCCCGAAGCGTCTAGCACGAAAGCCCGAGCCAGTGTGGCCTGGGTCGGGCGGTAGTTCGGAAAGTCAGCGCGGGGTGGTAAGGCCCGCGCAAAACGCTGCTAATGCGTTTCTGGTTGGGTACAAAGTACCCAGTGAGCTGAACCGTTGCAAGTGAATAAACTATTAATGTCGCCTAGTTAACGTATCTTTACGCTCCCGTTACACTCCGCGGCCGCTCTCGCAAGCGCTGTAGGATGAATACAGCTGCTTTTTCCTGTCCCACAGCTGCCAGAGCGTCGATGGCCTGGATAACCGCCAGCATAGGTTCAGGCATGGCACGCTTCTGGTAGAGGACAGACCGCACCAGGTCGAGCGAGTAGCCGGTCACCTTGCCGACCTCGTTGTGCTGGAGCCGATGACGGCGCAGGAAATCCTGCAAAACCACATGATCAGCCACGGGGAACCTCCTGGAATCGTTGAGACAAATAGGTTTCGACGCCGGCAAGCACCTCGGGGGCACCCCCGTTGCTCACCAGGGCGCGCAGTAGCGCGTCGCAGCGCTCCAGGCGGGCCAGCAGCACCGGCAGCGACACCGCCAGCGACCTGGCGTCCTCATGAGCCGCGAGGAGCGTATGCAGCTCCCCAGCGGGCACCAGCACATCGCCCGCATCATCGGCCATGCCACGCAGCACCTCGACGCGGCGCGGCTGGAGCAGGATCGCGGGCGTCATTGCAGGATGTGCTCGGGGTTGACCCCCAGCAGCGACGCAGCGGCCATCACATTCTCGATAGACGGGCGCGCGCCGCGAGTGGTTCGGGCGATGCCCTCCAAGCGCTTAGTCAGACGCACGATCGCCAGGGCGCAGCGCATCTCCGACTTGTACGCGGCCTCGGACGCCCACAGGCGCCCCTGGGCGGCGCCCTTGATGTTGATCCCGTCGGCGATCTGGAACTGGCGGCCCATGGTGTCGCGGATGTACTGGCGGCCCACCTCGGCGATCAGCACCGGCGTACCGCCCGTTTGCGTGCCGAACACGCCCGGCTGGTAGTGGGCGCGATCGCCCGGTTTCAGGGACAGCGGGAAGGGAGCAGGAGCGGTCATGGCGGTCACTCTTTGGCGGCTTGTTGGAGGGCCGCTGACACGACGTCAGCGGCGTTCTGTTGCAGCAGTTCATGGCTTTGTGCGCAGGCCAGCGCCACGCGCAGGAAGGCGCGCACGTTCGCCCGCCAGGCCGGTACCGGCATGACGATCACCGGCGGGAAGTCCAGGTGGAAGCACGACACCATCGCGGCCTTGGCCGCGGCCATGGACTCGAAGCGGTGGCAGCTCTTGAGCGAGGGACACAGGTTGCCGACCTTCGGCCCGCCCGACATCGACACGATGCCGATGGCGCAGTGGGAGGTCAGGACGAGGACGAACTTGTCGGAGTGCAGACCAGCTGAGTCCGCGGCCAGCAGGGCGCGGTTTACCTGGTGCAGGTCTTCCGACGAGCAGGGGAAGCCGGGCAGGATCGGGGAAAGGGTATCAATCATGGGGCAACTCCTCGGGGGCAAGGGGGGTTAGTTGGGGCAAGCGGCCAGGCGCACCTGGCGGATACGCACCTGCAGGTCGGCCGACTGCTTGATCAGGTCGGTGAGCAGCAGGGACAGCACGGGGTGGTCATTGGCCGCATGACGCTGGGCATGAGTGACTTCGGCCACGGTCTTGATAGAGGCCTTTTCGGCCGCCTCGAGCAGCGAGCAACAGAAGAACTGAGACTGGGACATGGGGGCTTATCCTCGTTGTGGAGTAGGTACACTGTACCCACTCACAAACAGTCATACAAGTTAAAAGGTGCGCTTTTATAACCCACAGAAATAAGGAACGGCGCGCCCTCCAGTCTCGCCAAACCCGCGCCAGGCCTGCCCCGGGCCCCCTCTCCGCCACTCCGGCCCGGTTTGTGGGGGCGCCAAGCGCGCGGGTATAACGGGCACCACTGGAAAAATCCCACAGCACGCCCCCCGCAAGGACTCCCGCCCCCATGACTTCCACCTGGAACAACCGCATCGTCGGCTCCGGTACCGAGAGCCCCGAACAGCTCCTGGCCAACCCGCGCAACTGGCGCGTCCACAACGACCTCCAGCGCAGCGCCATCAAGGCGGTGCTAGACGAGGTTGGCTGGGTGCAAAACGTCATCGTCAACCGCTTGACCGGCTACATCGTCGACGGCCACCTGCGCGTGGGCGTGGCGCTGGAGCGCGGCGAGCCCGAGGTGCCGGTGGTTTACGTCGAGCTGAGCGAGGAGGAGGAGGCGCTGATTCTGGCCACCCTCGACCCGATCGGGGGCATGGCCACCACCGACCAGGAGATGCTGAACAGCCTCCTGGCCGAGGTTGAGACGGACAACCCGGCGTTGCAGGCGCTGATCGACAGCCTGGTCGTCGACGCCGAAGGCCCGCTGGAGGAAACCGAGGAGCAGGGCCTAACCGACGACGACGACGTCCCGGGCGAGCGCGAGGAGACGGTCAGCCGCAAGGGCGACCTGTGGATTTTGGGCGAGCACCGCCTGCATGTCGGCGACAGCACCAGCGTCCAGGCCCTGGGCTACCTGATGCAGGGCGAACAGGCCGACCTGGTATGGACCGACCCACCCTACAACGTCGCCTATGAGACGAAGGCCGGCAGCATCCAGAACGACGACATGAGCGACCAGCAGTTCTATGAGTTCCTGCTGGGCTTTTACCAGGCGGCGATCGCCGTCACCCGCCCAGGCGGCGCGGTCTACATCGCCCACGCCGACAGCGAGGGCCTGAACTTCCGCCGGGCCATGATCGACGCCGGCTGGCTGCTCAAGCAGAACCTGATATGGGTCAAGTCCAGCGCCACCCTGAGCCGCCAGGACTACAACTGGCGCCATGAGCCGATCCTGTACGGCTGGAAGCCAGGCGCCGCCCACTACTACTGCCAGGACTTCACGCAGACCACCGTCGTCGACGACACCAAGGACCTCAAGGCCCTGAGCCGTGGCCAGCTCGAGCAGCTGTGCCAGGAGCTGCTCGAGCAGGTCATCACCAGCGTCGTGTACGAGGACAAGCCGAGCCGGTCGGAGCTGCACCCCACCATGAAGCCGGTCAAGTTGGTGCAGCGCTTCGTCGCCAACAGCAGCAAGCGCGGCGAGATCGTCCTGGACACCTTCGGCGGCAGCGGCACCACCCTGATCGCCTGCCAGAAGATCGGCCGCCGGGCCCGCCTGAACGAGCTGGACGAGAAGTACGCCGACATCATCATCCGCCGGTGGCAGGACTGGACCGGCATGGTGGCCGTCCACTTCGAGGAGCAAAAGCAGTTCGCCCAGGTTGAGGCCGAGCGCCTCGGCAAGGCCCGCGCCAGCAAAGGAGTGACTACATGACCAAAAAGAGTCGCACCCGCCCCGACCAGCTGCTCGCCATGGAGCGCAAGCGCAAGGCCTTCGCCCTGCGCAAGGGCGGCGCCAGTTACACCGAGATCGCCGACGCCCTGGGCATCAGCGTGTCGACCGCGCACGGGTACGTCACCGAGCTGCTCAAGCAGCTGAGCGAAGGCACCAAGGAAGACGCCGAGGTGGTCAAGCAGCTGGAACTGATGCGCCTGGACCAAATGTGGATGGCCATCGAGGGCCAGATCCGCAAAGGCCACCTGCAGGCGATCGACAAGGGCCTCAAGGTCATGGACCGCCGGGCCAAGTACCTGGGCCTCGACAGCCCGATCAAGGCCGCGATCACCGACCCGGACGGCGAGCCAGGCGCCCTGAGCATCGTCGGCGCCGGCCTGGCGTCGCTGCTCAAGGCCGCCGAGAACACCGCCAAGGCGATGGGAGCGGAGAAAGCGTAAGGAATGGCCAGCGCCAAGGCACAGATGCCGCCGGTGCGAGAGGAGGAGCTGCACGCATACCTAACCCTCCGCAGACAATGGGCAGAAGATCCCGTGCGCTACGCCGTAGAGCGCCTGGGCCTTCGCCCCACCTGGCAGCAGAAGAAACTATTCGAGGCTTTGGCACCCGAGGGGGCCAAGGTTTCGTGCCGCGCTGGCCACGGTATCGGCAAGTCGGGCTGCACCAGCGGCGCCGCCCTGTGGTTCCTGGAAACCCGCGATTACGCCAAGATCCCCTGCACCGCGCCCACCAGCCACCAGCTGCGCGACGTGCTATGGGCCGAGATCGGCAAATGGGCGCGTAAGAGCGCCGACGTCAGCCTAAAGCGCGGCGATCACCCGCGGTTCTGGCTTACCAACCTATTCACCTTCACCAAGGACCGCATCTACGACACCAGCGCGCCGGCGGAATGGTTCGCGGTGGCGCGCACCAGCGGCCGCGACAACCCCGACGCCCTGCAGGGTTTCCACGCCTCCGACCTGGAAATCAGCGAGGACGGCCTGGGCGTCGTCGGCGACGAGCACGGCGAAGGCAAGATCTTCTTCATCATCGACGAGGCATCGGGCGTCTTCGAAAAGGTGTTCGAAGTCGCCGAAGGCGCGCTGTCCAGCCACGGCGCCCGCCTGCTGATGCTGGGCAACCCGACCAGGACGTCGGGCTATTTTCACATGAGCCACCACCACGGCCGGTCGGAGTTCACCTGCCTGCACTTCAGCTCGGCCGAGAGCCCGCTGGTTTCCAGCGACTACCGCGCCGGCCTGGTCCGCAAGTACGGCGAGGGCAGCAACGTGGTGCGTGTCCGCTGTGATGGGGAGTTCCCGAAGCAAGACGACGACACCCTAATCGCGCTCGAGCACTGCGAGCCGTGCATCACCCGCGACCCATACGACGACCTGGGCGAAATCCGCATCGGCGCCGACGTCGCGCGCTTCGGTAACGACCGGGTGGTGCTCACCGTTCGCCAGGAACGCAACCTGCTGCACGCTGAGATCCACGCCAAGCAGGACACCATGACCACGGCCGGTCAGATCGTGAACCTGGCCAACAGCTACGGCGCCAGGAAGGTGTTTGTCGACGTTGTGGGTCTTGGCGCCGGCGTCGTCGACCGTCTGCGCGAGCTGCGCAAAGAAGGCAAGCTCAAGGCCCGGGTTGTCGAGGTCAACGTCGCCCAGGCCGCGCCCAAGCGCTTCAACCCTTACGAGGATGGCGAGGAGAGCGTCGAGGCCCAGGGCTTCCGCCTGCGCGATTACCTGTGGCTGGAAGGCGCCCGCTGGATCGCCCAGGAGCGCCCATCGTTCTCGATGATCGACAACGAGATCGCCCAGGACCTGGCCGCCGAGCTGGCCACGGTGAAGTACTCCATCGACTCCAGCGGCCGCCTGCTGGTCGAGTCCAAGGACGAGATGAAAAAACGGCTCGGGCACAGCCCCGACATTGCCGACTCCCTACTACTGACGTTCGCCCCCGAAGGCGTCGACGACCACGTACTGGCCGCCATTGGCCTAGAACGCGAATCCCCCTGGAGCTAGACCATGACCGAACCCGCAGTCGCCAAGATCCTCGACGCCACCGAAGACCCAACAGAAGACATCCGCAAGTTTGCCCCGGAGGAGGTCGGCAGCACCGGCCTCAAGCACGCCAGCGGCTACATCAACGAGGAGTTCCTGCCCGAGCTGAAAGGCCGCAAGGGCATGCGCGTGTACCGCCAGATGGCCGACAACGACCCCGTCGTCGGGGCCATGCTGTTTGCCATCAACATGCTGATCCGCCAGAGCGACTGGAGCATGCAGCCGGCCGACGACACCGAAAAGGCCCAGGAAATGGCCGACCTGGCCGCGGGAATGCTGTTTGAGGACATGGAGAGCACCTGGGAGGACACCTTGACGGAAATCCTCACCATGCTGCCGTTCGGTTACGCCCCCATGGAGGTGCCCCTCAAGCGCCGCAAGGGCCGCGACCACAAGGACCCGGGCCAGCGCTCCAACTTCGACGACGGGTACTGGGGTATCCGCAAGATGGCGCTCCGCGCCCAGGAAACCGTCGAGCGCTGGGAGATCAACGAGAACGGCGACATCCTCGGCCTGTACCAGCAGCCCGAGAACGGCCCGCAGGTGTTCATCCCGATCGAGAACATGCTGCTGTTCCGCACGCAGAGCGTGAAGAACAACCCCGAAGGCCGGTCGATCCTGCGCAGCGCCTACCGTCCGTGGTTCTTCAAGACCCGCATCGAGGAGATCGAGGGCATCGGCATCGAGCGCGACCTGGCCGGCCTGCCGGTGGTCCGCGCCCCGGGCTCGCTGTTCAAGAACGACGCCAGCCCCGACGACAAGCGCACCCTGGCCGGGTACAAGAAATTGGCCCAGGGCATCAAGCGCGACACCAACGAGGGCCTGCTGCTGCCCAACACCCGCGACGAAAAGGGCAACTACCTGTACGAGGTGGCGCTGTTGAGCAGCGGCGGCACTCGCCAGTTCGACACCACCGCCATCGTCGACCGTTACGACCGCCGCATCGCCATGACCGTCCTGGCCGATTTCCTGTTCCTGGGGCAGACCGCCGCCGGCAGCTTCGCCCTGTCCAGCGACAAGACGGCGCTGTTTGCCACGGCCATCGGCAGCTTCCTCAAGCAGGTCGCGGCGCCGATCAACCGCATCCTGCTGCCCGAGCTGTGGCGCAAGAACGGCCTGAAATACGAGCTGATGCCCACCCTGGCCCCGGGCGACATCGAGAACCTGGACCTGGACCAGCTGGGCCGCATGCTCGCCGCCATGACCGGCTCCGGGGCGCAGCTGTTCCCCGACCGCGAGCTGGAGAACGCTCTGCGCAGCCGCATGGGTCTGCCCGAGGCGCCCGAGGACACCGATCAGGACACCGTCGAGCGCGACGCGCGCCTGTACGGCGAGGAGGGCCAACCCGGGGCCAAGGCACCGGCAGGCAAGGAAAAGGCCCCACAGGCCCCTGCCAAGCCCGCCAAGCCTGGCAAACCCGAACCAGTCGAGGACTAATCCATGTGGGTATTTAACCGACCGACCGCGCCGGCAACCCGCATCGAGAAGGCCGCCGGCGGGCGTGAGGGGGCGATCGCCGACGCCCTCGATGCCTTGGCCAAGCGCTTCGAGGGGCCGCTGGCCGACGCCGTAGAGGCCGCGTATGCGCGCCTGTACCGCAAGACCGACCTCGACGCCCTGGAGGTGGCCATCGCCACCGGCGACCTGGCCGCCGTCTTCGAGGCCCTGGGCATGGGCGACCCCAGCGACTACCTGGTCGAAGCCCGCCAGGCCCTGCGCCAGGCCGTCGTCACTGGCGCCCAGGGTGAGGCACCGCGGATCGGCGCCATGGCGTCGCTGGCCACGATTTACGGCGCCGGTACCGGCGTCGGCCGGGCCACCATCGGCCGGGGCGCCCTGCGCGCGATCGAGCACGCGGTCGGCGAGATCGAGGACGCCTACATCGAGACGCTGCGCGACCTGGCCAAGCCCGGGGCCGCTTTACCAAAACCCGTCCAGGCTTTACCAAAACCGGCGCCGGCTTTACCAAACGGCGGCAACGCTTTACCACCAGGTGGTAAAGGGCCAGGCGGCGGGGGCGGGGATGATGGCTTTACACCTGGTGGAAAGCCGGACTTTAAGCCCAAGGCTGCCGTCTTCCAGTTCGACGCCTTGAACCCCAAGGTGACCCAGTTTCTGGACAAGTACGAGCTGGACCTTATTGTCGAGATCGATGACAAGGCCCGGGAAGGCATCCGCCACGTCGTCAACCAGGGGCTCAAGAACGGCGCCAACCCCCGCGACACCGCGCGCGACGTGCGCCAGATCGTCGGCCTCACCGAGCGCCAGGCCGCGGCCGTGGGAGCCTTCCGCAAGCAGCTGCAGACGTTCCATGAGAAGAAAAGCGCCACCCGCATGAACCTCGGCGGCAAGGTCAGCCGGGCCGCCGGCGGGGCGCAGACGTTCGCCGTCGACGGCTCCGGCAAGCCCCTGGACGGCATCTTCGACCGCCGCCTACGTGATTTCCGGTACGACAAGACCCTGCAAGCGGCCATGGACACCGGCAAGCCCCTCACGCCGGCGCAGATCGACAAGATGGTCGAAGCCTACGCCCGCAAGTACCGCCGGTACCGGAGCGAGATGATCGCCCGCACCGAGAGCCTGCGCGCCACCAACGCCGGCATCCTGGCCAGCTGGCAGCAGGCCGCACAGGCCGGCCTTGTGGACGAGGAGGCGATGCGGAAAACTTGGCTCACTGCCAAAGACGAGCGCACCTGTCCCATCTGCCTGCCAATGCCGGCGCTGAACAGGGGCGCCGAAGGCTACGGCATACACATCAACGTCCAGTTCAACACCGGCCACGGCTACGGTGTGCAGATGCCCCCGCTGCACCCCGCCTGCCGTTGCACGATTTTCATCCGTTACGTACCGGCCGCGCTCGCGGCTTGAGGGGGCACCAATGGCGTCGATCGCCGAACTGCTGCAGCGCTGTGAAGCCATCACCAAGGGGGCCAAACAGCCCCGATTCCCCAAGGGCAGCCCCAAGGGTGGCCAGTTCAAGCCCAAGGGCGGCGGGGGCGGCTTCGGCTCCAGCCCCGTGCACACCGCCCAGCAGGCCCTGGCGCAGGCCAAGGAAGCGCTGGGCGCGACCCTGAATGCCGCGCCACACCCCAAGGCAGACGACGCCGGCAACCCCGTCACAGTGCATTTCCCCACTACCCCGAGCCCGCGCGCCACCTGGTTGGACCGCAAGGCCGTGGCCACTTTCGCCCCGGGCAGCTCGGTACCGAAGGCGCTGAACGGCGTCCCACTCACCCCGTGGACCCCGCCGACCACCAAGGCAGGCTGGAACGCCGTGGCGGGCCAGATGCCGGGCAAAGAGCCGCCCCTGCCGCAGAAGTTCGACTACCAGGGCAACCCCAAGCGCCCCGGCGCCGGCGTGGTCATCCAGGAGCCCGATGGCCGCGTGTGGGTCGTCGAGCCGACCAACCACTTCGGCGGGTATGAGCACACCTTCCCCAAGGGCGGCGCCGAGCCGGGCATCAAGCGCCTGCAGGCCAACGCCATCAAGGAAGCGTGGGAGGAGAGCGGCCTAAAGGTCGAGATCACCGGCATCCTGGGCGATTACGAGGGCGACACCAGCGTCGCGCGGTACTACACCGCCAAGCGCGTGGGCGGCACCCCGGCCGACGCAGGCTGGGAAACCCAGGGCGTGAAGCTGGTACCGCCGATGCAGCTGGGCAAGCACCTCAACCGCATGCGTGACAAGCAGATCGCCATCGACCTGCTGTCCGGGCCGCTGGCCAAGGCCGAAGCCGAGCGCGCCACCCGCATCGCCGACTTCGTCGCCGAGCTGCTCAAGCGCGACGGCAAGGGCAAGGGGAAAGGGAAGGGCGGCAACGCCAAGCAGGCCCGCTACCCGAAGGGCGACCCGCGCGGGGGCCAGTTCAAGCCCAAGGGTGGCGGCGCCATGGCCAGCGCTGCACCAGGTGCTGTGGGAGCGGCCGCCAAGCCCGGGGCCGAGGCCGTCACCGCCGCCCAGGCGATCGCCGGCGCCAAGGCGCAGCTGGGGGCCTTCGCGCCCACCATGCTCACCGGCAAGAACCCGGACAACAGCGCGCTCAAGGCCGCCAACAAGAAAATCCAGGCGATCGCCGCCATGGCCAACGACGGCGACATCGTCGGCCTGCACGCCATCAAACCCACCGAGCCCGGGAAGGGCGCCAACCCATACCAAAAGGGCGTGTGGAACGAGTGGAACAAGGCCCTGGGGCACGCGCAGGGGCTGTCCAGCGCCGGCACAACGCCCGGTACCGGCGGCAAGGCGGCCGCGCGCGGGCCGATGACGCTGGGTGACTTGAAGTACTCCGCGCCCAAGCCCGGCGGCAGCAACCCGGGCGCCATCTACACCGACGCCAGCGGCGCCAAGTGGCTGGTCAAGGGCACCAAGGGCAACCCCGACATGGCGCACAACGAGGTGCTAGCGTCGCGGCTGTACAACGCCGCCGGCGCACACGCCCCGGAAATGCGCCCGGTCGACCTGGGCACCGAGCACGGCGGCGGTACCGGCGTGGCCAGCCGCATGTTGGACGGCCCGCTGGAGAAGGTGAACGCCAGTCCGCAGAACATCAGCCAGGCACAGAAGCACTTCGCCGTCGACGCCTGGCTGGCCAACTGGGACGCCGTCGGCCTGGGCTTCGACAACATCGCCGTCACCGGCAACGGCACGGCCTCGCGCATCGACCCGGGCGGGGCGCTGCTGTTCCGGGCCCAGGGCGAGCCCAAGGGCGCCGCGTTCAACAAGCACGCGAACGAGTGGGATACCCTGCGCGACGCCAAGAGCAACCCGCAGTCGGCGGCCGTGTTCGCCGGCATGACCTCCACCCAGCTGGCGCAGAGCGCGGCCCGCCTGGATTCGATCAGCGACGCCACCATCAAGCAGCTGGTCGAGAAACACGGCCCGGGCGACGCCAAGGCCAAGGCCGAGCTGGCCGACACCCTGATCGCGCGCAAGGAAGCGATCATGCTCAAGGGTTACGAGGTCAACCCCACGGCGTTCAACGAGGCCCTGGTCGCCGGCGGCGGCAGCGCAGTCGGCGCCAAGGCCGCAGCAGCGCAGGCCAAGCCCGCGCCAGCGCCGAAACCGACGCCAAAACCCGTCGACGCCCCGGTCAAGGTCAAGGCAGCAGCCAAGGACAGCGGCTTTGCCATTCCGCCGGCGCCGACGGCAGCGCCCGAGCCACTGAAATCCAAGGACTTCGCGGGCTCGTCCTACCAGAAGACCATGGCTTCTGCGCACATGGCCGTCGTCGCGGGGAAGGTAAAACAAGGCGACGCGGCCGGCGCCAAGGCGTACCTAAGCAGCCTTGGCCGGGCCGACAGCGTTATCGAGGGGCAAAACATCACGGCCATCGGTAACTGGCTGAATGCCCAGCCCGGGGCGAAATCGGCGGCCGCTGGCGCCAAGGTCAATTCGTCCCAGTGGTGGGCGCAGAAGCACACCGAGCTGAAAGGCATGGCCGGCCAGCCGGCAGACAAGATCCAGTCGTTCATGACCGGCCTGATGAACACCCTCGGCGATCGCGCGGTGGACATGGACCAGTACGAGTCGATCGGCAACCTGGCAGGCGCCCTTAAACAAGGCGGCGCCCGGGAGAAGGCCACCGCCGCCGTCGAGGCCGCCACGGCCGCCGCCGTCGCCACCACCAGCGTGCCCAAGGTCGCGCCGGCGATGCCGAGCAAGCCCGCCGCCGCGGCCCTCTCGTCGGCCGCCAACCCCAACAAGACGCTGCTGGCCAAGGTCGACCAGGTCGAGTCGATCGGCGCCGGTTTTAAGGCCGGCAAGCTGTCCAAGGCCGACGCCGAGGCCCAGCTGGCCGCCATCACCTTCGGCAGCAACACCTACGGCAAGAAAGCCGCCGCGTACAAGGCCGACACCCTGGCGGCGATCGGGGGCGCCGATATCACCCCGGCAGCAGTCAAGGCAGCCGCCGGCAAGCCGAAGACCCTGGCCGCGGCCGCAACGGAGGCCACAGCGGCCGCTGCTGCCGTCACCGCCAAGGCCAAGGCCGCCGCCAAGGCGCCGGTCAAGATCGACACCTCGCGCCTGACGAGCACGCCTGATTTCCACAACTGGGGCGGTACCGGTAAGGGGCTTTCGTCTAAGGCCGAGAACAACCAGGCCAACCAGGACGAGGTCGGCGCGATCCACGCTATGGCCGTTTCCGGCAACCTGCAGGCGCTCAAGGCATACAAGCCGCAGTCGCCGTCACAGCATGTTGCGAGCTACCTGCAGCAGGTCATCGAGGACGTAAACCTACAGCTGAACCCGCCAGCGCCACTAAAGTCGATCAACGTCGGCAACGGCAAGACCATGGCGCAGGCGGTCAAAGCCTTGGCCGACCAGGCAAAGCCGCTGAAAAACCCCCAGCAGGTTCTGGCCAAGCTGGCGATGTATCCGGTGCTGGGCAAGGCTGATAACGCAGCACACGCCGTAGTTCCGCAGACCCTGAAATATGGCGCCGGGCTCACCGAGCACACCTATTCGGCCGAGTCTTTGGCCAACTTCACCAAGCTGAGCGCCGTCAAGCAGGGCGCCGTGCGCGATTACACCGGCAGCTCATACCAGGACATCAACGCCGGATATCGCGCAGGCAAGCCGAGCCAGAAGGCCCTGGACGCCAACGCCGCCATCCTGGAGGCGGGCGTCACGCTCAAACCCGGCACAGTCCTGAGCCGCAAAGTGGAGATGTCAGACGACATGCTCGCGCAAGTCAGCAAGCATGGCATCGGTAAGGTTATCCAGGAGTTTGGTATCAGCTCTACCTCGATTCACCCGAAGGTTTGGACCGGCGACGTGCATTTCCGCATGACAGCAGGGCCAGGGGTTAAAGGCCTGTACGCCGGCAAAGGAACAGAGCTGCCCGATGGCACCACTATCAGTAAACACCCCGGCGAGCTGGAGGTGCTGCTGCCGGCCAACCAGCGGATGGTGATCACCGCCATCCATAAAGGCCAGCAGAGCGACGGCTACGGCAAGAACACACAGATCGTCGTCGACGTGACCCTATTGCCGAACAGTTGAGGCAGATTTGATGGCGCGGCGTGTGGGGCTTAGGATTCAGGGCAATAGGAGACGTCATGCTTAACAAAACCGACCACACGCTAGACCTGTCGATCGCCGCTGCGGAAAAGGACGGCAAGCCGTACCTGGGCGACCAGGCCGTTGTGCGCGACCTGGTCGGCGACCTGGGCAGCGAGGCGCTTAACCGCCTGGTCAAGTTCTCCAGCGGGGAGATTGACCAGGAAGCGGCCAGCGCCGCCGATGTGGCCGAGGCCACCGCGCTGGCGCAGGTGTTCCTGGGCCAGAGCGACGAATACAACGTCGTCCAGGGCTGGAACGAGCCCGGCAAGATCGACGACTTTGTCGCGGCGCAGGCCAACATCGGGGAAAACGACCCGGTGCAGCGCCTGGCCACCCTGTTCATCCTGGTTATCCAGGATATGTACGCGGCCGCCCGGCTGCTCGATGACGGTGAAGGCGAGGACACCGCGCGAGCAGCGATCGACGGGAGCCTCGACAGCGCAGCAGCCCTGCTGATGGGCATCCCCTACCACGAATACGAGGCCACCGGGCTCGACGACGAGAGCGACGCCGACCCCGAAGCCTAAGCGACACCGCAACACCCACAACGACCCCTTAAACCTGGATGGCCGACGGATTTACAACCGCCGGCCTTTTTGCGTCCGGCTGAAAAGGTGGCTTTATGGATTCCTACCAGTACCAGGCAGAAATCGCCAAGTTCGACGAGGCCGAAGGCGTCGTTTACGGCTTCGTCACCGTATACGAGGAGGCCGGCGAACTGGTGTGGGACCGGCAGAACGACGCTATCGACGAAACCGAGGTGCGCAAGATGGCGCACCGCTACGTCAGCGAGGCGCGCGTGGCCAAGGTCATGCACGGCGGCCAGCCGGTCGGCGAGGTGGTTGAGAGCATCGTCCTGACCCGCGACATCCAGAAAGCCCTGGGCATCGACCTGGGCAAAGCCGGGTGGTTCATCGGCATGAAGCTGCACGACGAAGGCATCAAGGCCCGCGTCCGCAACGGCAGCCTGGCCGCTTTCAGCATCGGCGGTAAGGGCATCCGTCGCGATTACGAGGAGCAGCAATGA
Source organism: Pseudomonas sp. KCJK9000 (assembly GCF_046230725.1). Taxonomy (NCBI): domain Bacteria; kingdom Pseudomonadati; phylum Pseudomonadota; class Gammaproteobacteria; order Pseudomonadales; family Pseudomonadaceae; genus Pseudomonas; species Pseudomonas sp. KCJK9000. Next base: position 22,476 of record NZ_JBJJLN010000026.1, read on the forward strand.
CCGCCCCAGCCAAGAAAAACAAGCGCACCACGCTGCACGACGTGGTGCTTGGCGAAATTTCCCTAGTCGATCGCGGTGCCAACCAGGGCAGCGCGGTCCTTTTGTTCAAGCGCGATGACACCGAGGACGATCCAATGCCGAAAGAACCCACCCAGGCCGAGCTGAATGCCCTGACCGAAGCCGTCACCAAGGCCGAGGAGGCCCTGGGCGAGCTGACCCTGGCCAACGAGGAGCTGGTCTCCAAAAACGACCAGCTCACCGGTCAAGTCGCCGCCCTGACCACCCAGCTGGACGAAGCGAAGGCGACCATCGCCAAAAACGCCGGCGGTGAGCCAGTCGACGAGATCACCAAGGCCCTGGGCGAGCTGCCAGAGCCGGTGGCCAAGATGTTCAAGGCCATGCAGACCCGCGTCGACGCCGCCGAGGCGCTGATCGCCAAGCAGGCCGACGAGAAGGCTGTCGCGGTGTTCATCGCCAAGGCAGAGGCCTTCGACCAGCTGCCGACCAGCGCCGACAAGCTGGGCCCGCTGCTGATGCGCGTCGAGAAAGGCATGACCACCAAGGCTGACGGCGAGGAGCTGGAACGCCTGTTCAAGGCCGCCCAGGACGCCATCACCACCGCCGCCGGCGACAAGGGCGACGGCCGCAAGCCGCGCACCGAAGTCATTGGCAAGGGCCACGTTGAAGGCGGCGGCGACGCAGAAGCACGCATCGCCAGCGCCGTGGTCGAGCTGCGCAAGTCCGACAAGTCGCTGACCGCCGAGGAAGCCGAGGCCCAAGTCCTGATGGACCAGCCAGAGCTGTACGAGGCCTACATCGCCGAGCGCAACGCTGCCCGCTAACCCGTTACGGCCGTCGACCGGCGGCCACCCCCAGCCATCAGTGAGGAAAACGCAATGGCATATGAAGAAAACGTGAAGAGCATGAGCCGGGTGGCCGGGGAAGACCTGACCGCCTCGCAATACCGCTTCGTCAAGGCGTCGGGCGGCAAGGTCGTGCGCTGCACCACCGCCGGCGAGGCCGCCTTGGGCGTGGTGCAAAACCAGCCAATCCTCGACGAAGCCGCCGCCGTTTCGGTTGACGGCAGCGTCACCAAGATCATCGCCGGCGCCGCCATCAACGTCGACGCGAAGATCACCACCGACAACCAGGGCCGCGCGGTCACCGCCACCACCGGCAACGCCGTCCTGGGCACCGCCATGATCGCGGCCGCCGCCGCCGGCGAAGTCATCAGCATCTTCCAGAAAGGCGCCCCTGCGGTCGTCTAACCCAACAGGTTAAGGAGTCATCATGGCAGGACCTACCAGCAACAACGTGCATGTAAACAAGCCGTTGACCAACATCTCGATCGCCTACATGCAGAAGGCCGAGAACTTCATCGCCACCAAGGTGTTCCCGAACATCCCCAGCACCAACCGTTCGGACATCTACTACCGCTACGATCGCGGCGAGTTCAACCGCGACGAGATGGAGCAGCGCGCCCCCGGTACCGAATCGAAGGGCGGCGGCTACAACATCGACACCGCGCCGGCCTACTTCTGCCGCGTGTACTCGTTCCACAAGGACATCCCGGACCAGGTCCGCGACAACGCCGACGTACAGATCAACGTCGACCGCGACGCCACCGTCTTCGTCACCCAAAAGGCGCTGATCAAGCGCGAAAAGCTGTTCGCCAACACCTACTTCAAGCCAGGTGTGTGGACCCAGGGCAAGGTCGGCGTGGCCGCCAACCCGACCGGCAGCCAGGTGCTCAAGTGGACCGACGCCAACTCGGACCCGATCGCGCTGGTGCGCCAGATCAAGGCCGACATGGCCGAGGACACCGGCTACGAGCCGAACAAGATCACCATCGGCCGCCGCGTTTGGGACGCCCTCAAGGACCACCCGGACCTGATCGACCGCGTGAAGTTCGCCGGCGGCAACAGCAACAGCAACCCGGCCAACATCACCCGTGAGGCGATCGCGGCGCTGTTCGAGATCGATGAAATCCTGGTGATGAACGCCATCGAGAACATCGCACCGGAAGGCAAGCCGCCTGTGCACAAGTTCATCGGCGGCAACCACTGCCTGTTCAACTACGTGACCCCAGAGCCGGGCCTGATGACCCCGACCGCGGGTTACACCTTCTCCTGGACCGGTCAGAGCGGCTCGGGCCCGATGGGCAACCGCATTAAGCAGTTCCGCATCGAGGCGCTGGAGTCCGACCGCGTGGAGATCTCCATGGCGTTCGACATGCAGATCGTCGGCCAGGACCTGGGCTACTTCCTGCAAGACATGGCCTAACGGCAGGGGGCGCTACGGCGCCCCTTTCCCTTTGACGAAAGGAGGCCCCCATGGCCGATAACCGCTACAAACGCCCCCCGTTTAGCCCCAGTTTCCTGTTCATCGCCACCCGCGCGCTGATCCTCAACGGCACCGAGCACAAGGCCGGTGACCCCGTCGAAACCGACGGCATCCTGCTGCCGCGCCTGCGCCAGCTGTACGAAGGCCGCCGTATCGACGCGCGCCTGGACGAAAACGGCTACCCGCTGGTACGCGGCGTGACCGTGCTCGAGCAGATCCAGGCCCCAGCCCCGGAGCCGATCGTGCCGCCGGCCGACGACACCGACCTGGATACCCGCATCGGCCACCTGGTCGGCGTCATCAACAGCCTGGGCGAGGGCATGACCCTGGCCCAGCTGCCCGAGGAGGAGCTGCGCCGCCTCGGCCTTGACCTGGAGATCGAGGGCGCCGCGCTGCTGCCCCTGGACGAGCTGGTCGCCGCCATCCAGGCCATCCCGCTGGAAGTCGATAAGGGCGACGAGAACGGCCCTGACGGCACGATTCCGCCCGTAGACGGCCCGACCCCTGGCCAGATCCTGGAAGGCGCGCAGACGGCGCCGCCAGCGCCCACCCTGACGCCGAACGAAGCCGCCATCGCCGAACTGCCGGTCGCCGGCCGCTACCACGCCGAGCACCGTGGCGCCGGCCGCTGGTACGTCATCGACAGCACCACCAAGGAACCTGTAGGCGAGCCGTCGAAGAAAGACGAAGCGATCGCCCGCGCTGCCGAGTTGAACGGCTGATGGTCCGGGTCAAGGTTGTGAGCGACGGCACCCCCATGGGCACCAAGCTGTACGACGCAGACACCGGCGCCGAGCTGAATCTGCCCGTGAGCGCCATCACCTGGCACATCGACAACGACAGCCCGGGCCAGGCGCTGATTCGCCTGAGCATCGTCCAGGTCGAGGTTGTAGGCGAGGCCACCGGCCTCACCCGCGAGGCGGAGGCGCTGCCAGCATGACGATCATTGTCGAGGACGGTACCGGCAAGACCGACGCCGTCAGCCTGGCCAGCGTGGCCGCGGCCGACGCCTACTTCTCCGCCCGGGGCGACACCGCCTGGGCGGCGCTGGCCGAGGGCGAAAAGGAGGCCGCCCTGGTGAAGGCCTCGGCAAGCCTCAGCGACGCCCAGCGTTACGCTTTCAAGGGCCGCAAGGCCCAAGGGTACGGCCAGCGCATGCCATGGCCGCGTAGCGGCGCTGTGGAGCGCCACGGCGACGCTATCCCCGACAACGTCGTGCCGTTCCAGGTCATCGACGCCACCTGCTACCTGGCCGGCCTCGTTGCCCAGGGCGAGGACTTGACCCCGGCGCTCCCGCGCGGCGGCCAGGTGCAGAGCAAGACCGTCGGCCCCATCACCACCGTCTACGCCGCCGGCGCCCCGGGCCACACCGTCTACCAGGCGGCGCTCGGCCTGCTGGCCAGCCTCCTGCGCTGCGACAGCGACGTCGACGGCATGCTGCCTCAGTGGGGCAACGACGACCCGGCCCAGTTCGACGTCGGCATGCACGACAACCCGAGCCACCGCCCGGGCTTCAACCCGGCTGCGCCTGGAGACTATGACCTGTGACCATCTACGGCGACGAGATCGACAGCGCCCTGGAGGCGATCAACGAGGCCGGCGGCCCGGTCGTGTTGCGCTTCGAGCAGCCAGGCGAGCGCGATCCCGTCTCCCAGGAGGAAACCGGCGGCCTGGTCCTGACCATGAACCGCCGCGCCGTCATCCTGCCGCCAGGCAAAAGCCGGGACTTTGAGCCCGGCAGCCTGGTCGGCCGCGACGTCGTGGAGTGCTGGGTGGCCGCCAAGGGGGCCCCGTACACCCCCGGGAAGGGATGGCAGCTGATCGCCGGCGGCAAGACCCGCACCGTCTTCTGGCAATACGAGCTGGCGCCGGACGGGGCCCCGATCCTCTGGAAGCTCTACGCCGAGGCCTGACATGGGGAAACGCTTTGCATCAGACCTCTCCAGGATCATCAGGAAGGCCGGCGCCAATATGGATGCCGTCGCCGCCCTGACCTGCCAGGACCTGGGCCAACTGGTCGTCGAGGGAACCCCCGTCGACACCGGCTTTGCCCGGGGCAGCTGGCAGCCGAGCCTGAACAGCGGCACCACCACCGGCACCGGCGAGCCACTGAGCCAGCTGGCGCTGGTCACGGCGCAGATGCAGGCCGGCGACCGGTTCTTCTTCCTGAACAACACCCGCTACATCCTCCGGCTGGAGTACGGCTGGAGCCAGCAAGCCCCCAACGGCATGGTCCGCATCGCCCTGGCGCAGGCCAAGGCGATCGCCGAGGGCCACGCCCGCCGACTTCGAGGCAAGTAACCCATGAGCGAGCTTTTCAACGTCCGCGCCGCCCTTCGGCAGCGCCTGCTGCAAGTGGCCGGATTGCCCACAGGTCACGCCTGGGAGAACGAAGGGTACGATCCCACCCCGGGCACTCCCTGGTTGAAAGAGAAGCTGATGCCGGCCAGTACGGCGGTCGCCAGCTTCGGCAGCAATGGAGCGAGCGACGGGCTGCTGCGAGACGACGGCGTGTGGCAGATCACCGTGTTTTACCCGGCGGGGAAGGGCACCAAGGCAGCCGAACAGATGGCCAGCGCCATCTGCCAGGCCTTCCGGCCCGGGCTTAGCGGATTCATGACCTACGGGGAGACAACCGTGGTCAGCCGCAAGGCCCAGGCCGGGCCGGCAATGCCCGAACCCGACTGGTACGGCATCCCCATCAGCGTCACGTACTACCTGCACCGCCCCAATAGCTAAACCACCAGGAAAGGAGACACCCCATGCCACTTGCATCTGGCGCTAACGTCGGCCTCAGCTACGTCAAAGAGGTCACTCGCGGCACCACCCCCGGCTCGCCGTCCATGAAGACGCTGCGCGCCATGAGCCGCAACATCAACAAGACCCGATCGGCCATCGTTTCGCAGGAGCGCCGCCAAGACCGCCAGGTGGCCGACATGCGCCACGGCTTCGAGCAGGTCGGTGGCAGCCTGGGCTATGAGCTGTCCGTGGCCAGCTTCGACGACATGCTCGAAGGCGCCATGTCCAGCGCCTGGGTCAACGCCCCGACCCACGCGGCGGTCAGCCTGGCGGCCGCTTCCGGCACCAACAAGTTCACCCGTGCGTCCGGCTCCTGGATCACAGACGGCTTCTTCCCGGGCCTTGAAATCAACGTCACCGGCTTTACCACCGGCGGCAACAACGGCCGCGCGACCGTGGTATCGGTCACCGCCCAGGACCTGTTCGTCAGCAAGACCCTGACCACCGAGGCTACGGCCACCGGCCGGACCTGCGCCGGCGTCGGCAAGATCCTCAAGGTGGGCAGCACCCTGACCACTTACACCATTGAGCGTCGTTTCCCTGACGTTGCCCAGTACCAGGTGTTCCGTGGCGTGGCCATCAACAGCATGAGCATCAGCATGCAGCCCGACCAGATGATCGGCGGCACGCTGGAGCTGCTCGGCATGAGCGGCGGCGCGTTCCAAGGCTCGACCCTGGGCAACCCGGCCGCGGCCCCGTCCAACAGCCCGCTGGTAGCGTTCCAGGCCAACATCCTGGTCGACGGCGTCGCTCAGGCCGTTGTCACCAGCCTGGACCTGACCATCGCCAACGGCCGCTCGGTGCAGCCGGTGTGCGGTTCCCGATTCAGCCCGGATGTGTTCGAGGGCACCGCCCAGGTCACCGGCAACCTGTCGGCGTTCTTCGAGAACGCGACCCTGCACAACATCTTCGAGAACGAGCAGGAAAAAGCCATTTCGTGCCGGATGGATGACCCGAACGGTACCGACTTCCTGGCCGTGCACCTGCCGCGTACCAAGTTCAGCTCCAGCACCATGGACCCGCCGCAGGAAGGCCCGGTAACCAGCCAGTACCAGTACCAGGCCCTGGTCGACGCGGCCACCAACACCTCCCTGATCATTCAGCGTTCTAACTAACCCGCGGGCCGCTTCGCCCTTTAGCGAAATCGCTATTTCGCTAACACGCTAAAGAGCGAAGCACCGCACCAAACCCCCAAGCGAGGAAAGCCCCATGTTTCAAATGCCAGCATCGTTCGACACCGTAGCGCACGCCGATCAAGGCGCCGCCCTGGAAGTCGAAGGCCCGAACGGCGTCGTGGACCGCGACGAGCACGGCCGCGCCAAGATGATCATCTTCCTGCAGGGCTCCGACTCGCAGGCGTACCGCACCGCGCAGAACATCAACCTGAACAAGCGCCTGGCCAAGCGCAACGTCAAGATGACCGCCGAGGAGCTGGAAGCGGAAACCATCAACATGCTCGCCGGCGTCACCGTGCGCTGGGAAGGCTTCCTGGGCCTGGACGGCCAGCCGATCGCCTGCACCCGTCAGTCGGCCACCGCCCTGTACACCAAGTACCCGTTCATTCGTGACCAGGCCGACCGCTTCATCAACGAGCGCGCCAATTTTTTGCCGAGTGCCGAGGCACCATCCTCGAATTCGCCAAGCACCAGTTCTGGCTCGGCGATCGCCTAAACAACGACCCGAAGGCAATCACCAACAGGCAGAACCTGGAGCAGGTCGAACGCGCCGCCGGCCGTAGACCTGCCCAACTCGATGGCCCCGAGCTGCCGGCCGCCATCGATCACGTATGGGGCTGGTATCTGGAGCTGCACGCCGCGCGAGGTGGTAGCGGCTTCGGACCCAGCCCCATCGGCTTTACAGAAATGGCGGCCTGGGCCGCGCTTACGGGCAACCACCCAACCCCCTGGGAAGTGGAAACCCTGCGAGCGCTGGACCAGGCGCACCTAGATCACCAGGCGGAGAACAAACCGCCTACCAAGCAGCAGGGTGGTGCATGAGCGAAGACATCGCGGTATTGGGCTTTGAGGTCGACACGGGCGACATCAAGCGAGCACGGGACGAACTGGGCCGATTCGAGAGCCAGGGACGCCAGGTCGAAACAACCGCGATTCGGATGGAGCGCATGGTTACGTCGGCGTTCAAGTCGATCGCCGGCGTCGCCACCACCCTTGCACGACAGATTGGCAGCCTGGCGCGCGCCTGGTCCCTTTACGAGGTGGCCACGGCCGCTGCCACCGGCTCCGTCCTCAAATTGACCGCAGCCTTGACGTTCAACGCCAACGAGCTGCGCAAGCACGAAGAACAGGCCAAGGCCACCAGCAAGGCGCTACAGCTGCTCAAGGCGGGTATGGCGGCGATCGGCATCAGCCTGGGCGTCAGCCAGCTGATGAACTACGCCGACACCTATGGCGCCCTGCGCGGGCAGATCATGCTGACCGCCGAGTCCACCCAGGCGATGAACAGCGCCTGGCGCGACCTGTACCAGATCAGCCAGCAGACCGCTCAGAGCCTCAAGGGCACCGTCGAGCTGTACGCCCGTATGGCCCGGGCCAGCCAGGAGCTGAACCTTAACCAGACGCAGCTGGTGAGCGTCACCGACACCATCAACAAGACGCTGATGATCAGCCGGACCCCGGCCGCGTCGGCCGAGGCGGCGCTGTTCCAGCTCAGCCAGGCCATGGCGTCGGGCGCCCTGCGCGGCGACGAACTGAACTCCGTCATGGAGCAGGCCCCGCGGCTCGCCCAGGCGATCGCCAACGGCCTCGGCGTCTCGATCGGCCAGCTGCGCGCCATGGGCGCCGAAGGCCAGATCACCGCCAAGAAGATGATCGGCGCCTTGCAGCAGCAAAAGGACTACATCGACCAGGAGTTCGCCGGCGTATTCATCAGCGTCAGCAACAGCATGGCCCGCGTCGACAGCACCATGATCAACCTGGTGGGCCGCGCGGACGAGGCCGCCGGCGCGTCGGCCGTGTTCGGCAAGGCGATCGCCGACCTGATCACCCGCCTGGAGTCGAACGAGGCGCTGAACAGCACCACGACGGCCATCAACCTGCTGGCCGTCGCCCTGGACGTGGGCGCCAAGGCGCTGATGTTCATGATCGACCACCTGGACGTGTTTATCGGCCTGTGGGCCGCCGGCAAGGTCGCCGGGGCAATCCTGAGCGCCACCAGCGCCATGACCGCGTTCAGCGTCGGCACCCGCGCCGCGGCCGTGGGCGCGTCGGCCCTCGGGTTGAGCCTTGGCACGGCCAGCAAGGCCGCTGCCGGCTTCGGGGCAGCCATTGCCCTCACCAACCCCCTGGGCGCGCTTATCGGCCTCCTGAGCGCTGCTGCGGCGATCTACCTGCTGTACGCGGCCAACGCCACCACCGCCCAGGAAGCTGAAAGCAACTTCAACAAGACCATCCTGGACACCGGCCGCAACGCCCAGGAGTACCTGAAGCACCTCAAGTCCCTCAACGAGGCCAAGCGCGAGTCGCTGCGCCTGGACCTGGCTAAGAACCTGGAGGCCGAGAACGAGGCCATGAAGGGCGCCGTGGCCAATATGCGCGAGCAGCTCGAGCAGCTCACCCGCCTGCAGCACGCTTCGGGCAAAACCGGCGCACCGACCAGCCTGGCCGAGCAACAAGCCACTCTGGCGCGCCAAAAGCAGGTCGCCGACCTGATCGAGCAGGGCAGCTCGGGCAAGATCGACAGCACGCAGATGCTCGAGTCGTTGACCGCCATCGCCGAAAAGGCCGGATACACCGGCAAGGCCATGGAAGAATTCAAGATGAAGGTGGGCGCGGCCGCTGTCCAAATGGACGATAGCGCCAAGCGCGCGGCCAACTACCAGGCCCGCATCGACCTGATCAAGAACCCGGCCGACATGGCCGCTCAGGCCATCCTGGGGCTCAACAAGAACGTCACCGACGGCGCATCCAGCATGGACGCCAACGGTGAGGAGTGGTCCAAGTTCATCGGCAAGCTGGTCACTGCCCGCGACACCATCGGCATGCTCAAGTCGCAGGAAGTCGCCTACCAGGCCGCGCAAAAGGGCTTCTCGCCCGAGCGCCAGGCTTACGTGGTGGTGCTGGCCAAGCAGGCCGAGGCCCTGAACAAGTACGAGAAAGCCCTCAAGGACGCCAATACCGCCGAAGCCGCCAAGGCCAAGGACAGCGCCATGCGCACCGCCGTGCTCGAGGCAAACGCCATGCAGGCGATCGCTATCGCCGAAAAAGCAGCCGCTCTGGCGCCGCTGGTGGCCGAGGGCGTCATGACCGTCACCGAGGCCGCCAACCGCACCGGCGCCGCCGGCGCGAAGGCGTACCAGGACACCCTGAAAGCTGCCCAGGACCGCATGACCGGCATCCTGGCGACCATCAAGGCCAACACCACGCCCAGCAAGGACAGTCAAAAAGACGCCAACCGCGAGGCCGACGCGCTCAAGGACTTCATCAAGGACCAGAAAAACGCCATCGACAACGCCAACCGGCTGGCCGAGGCATACGGCAAGAACGCCGAGGCCGTGCGCGTCGCCGGCATCCAGGCCGAGGTCGAAAAGGAGATGCTCAAGGTCAACGCCTCGGCCCGCCAGCAGGTCGTCGACCTGATCAACAAGGAACACGACGCCCGAGATCGCGCCGACCTGGCCAAGACCACCGCCGAGCTGCAGAAGGACACTGCCGAGCAGCAGGCGCACGCCACCGCCATCCTTGGGGGTGAGGCCGCCCTGCGCGCCTACAACAACGAGAAGGCCATCAGCGCGGCCCTGTCGGGCAAGAACGCGGCAGCGGTCAAGGCCGAGGCCGAGGAGCTGCGCAAGGCCCAGGCGGCCAACGACAGCGCCCGCCTGCGCGTCGACCAGGCCACCGAGCTGCAGCGCATGGTCGAATCCACCGCCAACGCCCAGGAGAAGTACAACAAGCAGGTCGCGGACCTGGAGAAGCTGGCCAAGGTCGCTAAGACCCCGGAGCAGGTCGAGGCCATCCGCCGATCGCTCGAGCTGGCCAAAAAGGAGCTGATCGAGGCACAGAACCAACTGGACCCGATGGCGCAGAAGTTCGCGTCGATCGCCGGCGAGATCGAGGACGGCTTTAAAGAGTCGTTTATTTCGGCCTTCGAGGAGGGTGAGAACGCCTTCCAGAAGATGACAGACGGCATCAAGTCGATGTTCAAGCGCCTGGTGGCCGAGCTGGCCTACCAGGCCGCCATCAAGCCAATCCTGCTGCCGATCCTCCAGGGCACCGGCTCGATCATGGGCCTGGGCAGCGACAACGTGAACCAGATACTCAATAACGTCTTGGGCAACGGCAACGGGAAAACGGCCGGGATTGGCGGTCAAAGCATCACCAGCGGCACCAGCTGGCTCCAGTCCCTCGGGAATCTGTTCAGTGGTTCCGGTACCGGCAGCAGCGGCGTCGGCAGCAGCGGCCTGTCGTTTCTCCAGTCCCTGGGCAACGTGGTTAGCACCGGTGCCAGCAACGCCACCAGCTGGTTCAGCAACCTATTCAGCGGGGGCGGTTTCAGCGCCGCCAACAGCGGCGGCGGGAGCGGTAACCTCATGAGCACCATGAGCAGCCTCAACCAGGCGTATACGCTCGGGAAGGGCTTCATGGGCAGCGTCGGCAGCGGCATCAATGGGCTGTGGAACGGCGTGCAGGGCGCTTTCGGCGGCAACAGCGTCGGGCTGGGCCTGTCCCAATTCGGCGGCTGGGCAAGCGGCACCAGCGGCCTGCAGGGCGCGACCATGGCCGGCGGCAACATTTCCGGCGGCATGTTCGCCAACGCCGGCACCATTTCCAACCTGGGCTACATGGGCTACGGCATCGCCGGCAACTACATCGGCGACTGGGTCGGCGGCGGCAAGTACTCCGGCGCCCTGGGCTCCGCAGGCGCCGTTGTAGGCGCCGCGGCAGGTGTGTCGAGCGCTGCCATGGGCGCTAGCCTTGGCGCGTTTGCGGGCCCCGTAGGCGCCCTGGCGGGCGCGGTCATCGGCGGCCTGGTCGGCTCGCTGTTCGGCTCCAACAAGAAGCTGAAAGAGCAGGGCATCGAGGCCGATTTCTCCGGTACCGAAATGACTGGCGGCCGCCAGTACCAGGTGTGGGTCAAGAAAAAGCTGTTCGGCAAGAAGAAGAAGTCGATCAAGTACCTGGACCTGCCCGACGGCTTCCAGGACGAGGTCAACGACAAGCTGGGCAACCTGGCCGACTACATCGGCACCGTCGGCGACACCGCCGGTATGGACCTGCTGAGCCGCACCGCGTCCGTAAACGGTCAGTACCACGGCGGTACCGACGGTTTCAGCGCCTGGATGGACGGTTACGTCGAGAAGCTGCTGACCGCCGCCGCCCCGAACATCGACAACTTCAAGAAAAAGGACGAGACGACGCAGGACGCCTTCGGCCGCCTGGAACAGATCTTCAAGAACTACGCCTCGATCAAGGACATGGACGCCACCGACATCAGCAAGCAGGTGGAATCGCTGAACGCAGCCCTGGCCGAGGCCTCGCTGGCCTTCGAGACGGTCGCGGCCGACGCCACGAAGATGGCCGAGATCGAGCAGACCCGCGCCGCCAACCTGCGCAAGCTGGCCGACGGCCTCGAGGACGCCGCCAAGCAGTCGATCGGCATGAGCCTGACCGACCAGCAGGCCATGGCGCTGCGCGATTACGACAAGCAAGCCGCGCTGACCCGTAAGGACGCCGCCCTGGTGGGCGCGAACCTGGGCCTGATCGAGGCCGGCATCGAGGCTGGTCGCAAGGCCGTCATCGAGCAGTACCAGGAGCAGATCCGCAAGCTGGACGTGAACCTGGACCAGCGCCAGGCAGTGTTGGGTTACATGGACCGCGAGGCGTCCGTCATCGCCCTGAAAGAGCAGCAGCGCGCCGAGATGGCCAGCGCCAAGGCCGCCGGCTACAGCGCCGCGCAGCTGGAGCGCCTGGCCAGCGTCCTCGCCGGCGAGTTCGCCGACGCCATGAAACAGGCCGATATGGCCATTCGTGGCGGTAACGCCAGCATCGCCAAGCGCCTGGCCGACCTGGGCGACGACACCGAGGCCAAGCGCAAGGCCATGCTGGCCGTCTTTGACGCCCAGGCCGAGCAGGAGCTGGAGCAGGCCAAGCACAACGGCCTCGACATCGTGATGCTCGAGCAAGTGCTGGCCGCTGAGCGCCTGCAGGCCATCAAGGACTTCAACGAGCAGGCGATCGCCGCCGCCAAGGAACTGGGCGAGAACTATAAGGCGTGGCTCGACGGCCAGAAGCTGGGCGACACCAGCACCCTGACCCCGGCCGAGCGCCTGGCCGAGGCACAGCGCCAGTTCGACGCGCAGCTGGAGAAAGCCCGGGGCGGCGACAAGGACGCCCAGGGCAGCATTACCGGCTACGCCGACCAGCTGCTCAAGATCGGCCGCGACTTCTACGCCAGCAGCGAGCAGTACACGACCATGGCGGATTTCATCCGCAAGACCATCGAGAACCTGGGCAAGCAGCTGGAGCTGCCGGGCTTTGCCACCGGCACCTATAACGCGCCCCGGGGCATGGCGTGGGTCGGCGAGCAGGGCCCCGAGCTGGTGGCTTTCCGCGGGGGCGAGCAGGTCTACACCGCCGGTCAATCGGCGGCCATGGCCGCTGGCGCAACTGGCGGCGGCCAGGGCGGCGGGGCCGAGGTGGTAAAAGCCATCGTCACCACCGGTGCGGACCAAACCCAGCAACTGGGCGAGCTGGTCGACCTATTCGGCGAGCTGCAGGACGAAGTGAAAGGTATGCGCCGCGAGCTGCGCCGCATGAACGAGAAACCATAAGGGCCACCCATGAGCAAACTCACCAACTACGCCGAAACGGCGCTGACCAACCACATCCTGGGCAAGGCCGCGTACACCATGCCCACCACGGTTTACCTGGCGCTGTTTACGGCCGACCCGACCGATAACGGCACCTTGACCGCCGAGGTGCCGGCAAGCCGAGGCTACGCCCGACAGGCCATCACCAGCACCATGTCGGCCAGCTCGAACGGCTCCACCTCGCAGAATGCTGCCGATATCAACTTCGGGCCGTGCGTGACCACCAGCTGGGGCACCGTGACCCACATCGGCATCGTCGACAGCGCCACCATCGGCGCCGGCAACCTGCTGTTCTACGGGCCAGTAACCGCGAGCAAGGCCGTGGCGGTCGGTGACTCCCTGCGCTTTGGGGCCAACAACCTGACCGTATCGATCGACTAAGTCACCCCTTAACCGCAGGAGGGCGCGGCCGTGTTCAGTAGTTCGCCGTTATCGGTCACGCCCCTGGCCACCACGCCCGGCGTGGGCGTCCAGGACCTTGAAGCCGACCTGCAGGGCGTCGGCGCCGTCACCGCGAATGCCGACCGGCGCGCGGTGGCCACCGCCAGCGTCGCAGGCGCGGGCTCCATCACCGCGGTACCGAACCTGATCCAACCGCTCGATGCGGACTTGATCGCCGGTACCGGCACCTTCATCAGCGATGCCGACCTGCGCGCGGTGGCCACCGCCAGCGTCGCCGGCGCCGGCAGCATCACCGCCAATCCCGACTTATACGCCGTCGCCGACGCCGACCTGTTGGGCGCCGGCGCAATCACCGCGGACGCCGATCGCCGAGCGGTGGCCACCGCCAGCGTGGCGGGGGCTGGCTCCGTCACGGCCGACGTCGACCTGCGCGCGGTGGCCACCGTATCCGTCGCCGGCGCAGGCGCACTCGAGGGCGACGACGAGCTGATCCACGGCCCGACGGCCAGCGTCGCCGGCGCCGGCTCGATCACAGCCAACGGCGGCTACCCGCTCGAAACAGACGCAGAAATCCTGAACGGACGCGGCTGGCTGGGCGACCCCGAGGAGGTCATGCCGATATCTGGCGGGGCCTTCGGCGAGGCGCCGATCGGCGGCGGTATCCGCCAGGGCACGCTCACCGGCCTATGGCTCGACGTCGACGCCGACCTGGCGGGCGCCGGCAGCGTTACGGCCGTGCCCGGGGCGATACGCGGGCCGGTGGCCACCGTCGCCGGCGCGGGCGATATCGACGGCACCGTCGACCTGGTGCTGGGTTTCACCGCCACCGTAGCGGGCGTCGGCTCGATCACCTGCGACGCCGACCTGCTGGCAGTGGGCGCAGCCAGCGTCGCCGGCGCGGGCGATATCGACGCCGACGAGCAGCTCATCAACGGCACCGGTGCCAGTGTCGCCGGCGCCGGCTCGATCACCGCCGACCAGGACCTGCGCGCGGTGGCCACCGTGTCGGTCGCCGGTGCCGGCAGCCTGGACGCTGAGCCGGAGCTGATCAACGCGGCCGATGCCGACCTGAACGGCGTAGGTGCAGTCACCGCCCAGGGCAACGCCATCCGAGGCCCCACGGCCACAGTCAACGGCGCCGGCAGCCTGGACGCCGCCTACATCATGGAAGTGGTGTTAAAAGCCACCGTGGCGGGCGCAGGCAGCATCACCGGTACCCTGAACCACATCGAGGCACTGACCACCACCCTCACCGGCGGCGGCTCAGTGCTCGAGGCCGAGGCGGAGAAGATCAACGGCCTGACCGCCAGCGTCGCCGGCGCCGGCGCCATTACCGGGTTTGCAGGGCGCCTGCAGATGCTGCGCGCCAGTCCGGCCGGTAGTTCGTCCCTCAAGGGCAAAATTGTTAGCCTTTTTGAGCTGTTATCGACCAGCCCGACCATTGGGCGGGTGTTTACGGTCGAGATCAGCCCCGAAACCTTCCGCACCCCTGGCAAGGCCCCGGGCGCCCCGGCCGCGCTGCCCAACACCCCGATCGCCAAGCTGCTACGCAACAGCGACCAGCAACGGCTGTTCACCGTCGAGATCAGCGTCATGCAGGTGCGCGACCCTGGCCAGGGCAGCGGCACGGTCGCACCGCCGGCGGCTACACCCTTGGCCAAGGTCGCTATGGCCCCGGACGCCAACCGAATCTACACGCTCGAATTTGAGCCAGAAGTAAGGGTTGCATAATGCTTTTCGGCGCCTACGCCTTATCCGAATTTCCCCTAAGCGTCCTGGTAGGCGAGCAGACCGGCGCCTACGGCCTGACCACGCTCTACGCGGCCACCCAGGGTTTTATCAGCCAGGCCGCCGACACCCCGTCACAGACCTACTTCGAGGGGCGCCTGGACGTCCCCCTGCGCTTTGAGCGCAGCCTGATCGGCCAGGGCGAGCCCGTCGGCCAGGCCGCGCTCGGCTGGGGCGACATCGAGATGATCAACAGCGACGGCTACTACGACAGCCTTGTGACCAATAGCGCCGTCGACGGCCGCCGGGTGACGGTGAAGGTCGGTACCGCCGACTTTGCCTACGGCGAGTTTGGCGTGGTGTTTGACGGCACGGCACGGGGCTGGGAGGTCGACGAGGATCGGGTACGCCTGCTGGTGCGCGACTTTGGGTACAAGCTGGAGATCCCGGTGCAGCGCTGGCTGTACAGCGGGGAAGGCGGCCTGGCGGGCGACGCCAACGTCATCGGCCGGCCCAAGCCGCTGCTTTACGGCAAGTGCCTCAACGTTTCCGCGGTGTTGATCGACGCCACCCAGCTGCTTTACCAGGTGCACGACGGAAACCTGCGCTCGATCGATGCCGTCTACGACCGCGGCGCACTGCTCAACCCGAACGGCGGCTACACCGTCGACCTGGCCACCGGCACCTTCACGCTGTCGGCCATGCCGGCGGGCGAGATCACCGTCGACGCCGTGGGCGAGGTGCTGACCCCGGCGTCGCTGTTTTCCGGCGGTACCGGCGGCGCTTGGCTCGACCCTGGCGACCTGACCAGCATGTGGCAGGACGCGGGGCGCCTCACCAAGGTTACGGCCGTGGGCCAGCCCGTCGGCTACCTGGCCGACAAAAGCGGTACCGCCCGCGACCTGTGGCAGCCCACCGCCGGCGCCAGGCCGACACTGCAAAAGGACGCCACCACCGGTGCCTATTACCTGCAGTTCTCCGGGGCCCAGTTCATGACGTCGGTGACCAGCGCCGCCTACCAGTTCAGCAGCGGCATGACCGCCCTGGTGGCCGCTCAATCGGCCGACTGGGACGAGACGGCCAACCGCAAGCTGCTGACCACCAGCAGCAACGGCGCGAACGGCTGGGAGGTCGGCCACTACGCGGCCGGCACCAACGGCGGCATGGTCACCCTGGGCGGTGCCGCGCGCAGCGTCGTGGCGCCGGCAGCGCTGGCCGACGGCCCGCATGTGCTCGCCACCTGGTGCGACCTCAAGGATGTCGCTCTGCGCGTCGACGGCAGCGAGAAGGCGCGCTACGTCGGCGCCGGCGCCAGCGCCATCGGCTACCCGGGCACGGCAACAAACTTCTTCCTGGGCTGCCAGGGCGGCACCGGTGCTGCATCGGGCGGCGCGTACTGGAATGGCCGGTTCTATGGCGCTGTCATCCTCGATCGAGCGGCCAGCGCCAGCGAACTGTCGATCGCCGAGCGCTTCCTGCAGGACCTGGTCGGCCTGATTGCGCCGGCGACCGTCACAACCTCGGACATCCTGAACCACTTGGCGCGCCGGCACGGCAACTTGGCAGACACCGAGATCGATAGCGCCGCCATGGCCGCCTGCAGGAGCGACAACGGCGCCGCTGTCGGCATCTACATCAACGAGCAGGCCAGCCTGCGCGACATTATGGAGGCCTTGGCCAAGGGGATCGGCGGTTGGTACGGATTCAGCCGTGCCGGCAAGCTGCAGGCGGCCGTGTTCAAGGCGCCGGCCGGTGTTTCGGAACTGGAATTTACACCGATCGAGATACTGGACATCGAGCGCCTGGCGCTGCCCGACAGCATCAACCCGCCGAACTGGCGCCGGCGCGTCATGTACGCCCGCAACTGGACCCCGCAGACAAGCGACCTGGCCGGCGTGGTCACAGCCGAACGCCGCGCGGTGCTGGCCACCGACGCCAAGCTGGCCGTTGCCCAGGACGCCAGCATCCTGAACCGGCACCTGCTGGCCACCGACAGCGCCCCCATCGTCGCCTTCTTCAACGACGAGACGGCCGCGCAGACCGAAGCCGACCGCCAGCTTGGTTTGTACGGCACCGCCCGGGCTATGTACCGCGTGACCCTCAAGACGCAGCCCTTCCAGCTCGACCTGGGCGACGTCATCACCCTCAGATTCCCCCGCTGGGGCCTGGATAACGGCCGACAATTTGCCGTCGTCAGGATCAGCGAGGACGCCACGACCAACGAAGTCGAACTAACCGTATTCGGGTGACCCTATGCCATCTGCCATCCTCGCCTGGGACAACAAGGCCGCGCCTAGCAGCACCATCATCACGCCGAGCACCGAGGTGCCCACGCTGCCGGCCGAAAACCTGAAAGACCCGCACATTGCCAAGAAATGGCGCACCACCAGCGTCACCGGGCAAAACCTGCGCATCGACCTGGCCAGCGCCCAGCCCGTGCAGGTGGTGGCGCTGATCGGCACCAACCTGACCGCGGCCGCGACCTGGCGCGTGCGGGCCAGCAACACGGACCCGGCGGTGGCCACCGGCATCACCTACGACAGCGGCACCGTCTCGGCAGGCGTCGATATCGCCTACGGCCTGGCGTCGCTGGTGATGGCCAGCGAGATCACAGCCCGCTACTGGAAAATTGACCTGACGGACAGCGGCGCCAGCGGCTACCTGCAGGCCGGGCGCCTGTACATGGGCCCGATGTTCCAGCCCAAGGTTAATTACAGCTACAACTGGTCGGTCGCCTACATCGACCCCAGCCGTAAGCGCCGCAGCCGCGGTGGCCAGCAGTACACCGACATTCAGCCCATGTACCGGGCCGTCGCCTTCAAGTTCGACTTTCTGACCCAGGCAGAGGCCCTGGGCGGCGTCCTGGAGCTGGACCGCAACTGCGGTTTGCACCGCGACCTGCTGGCGCTATTGGACGTTGACGGCAGCAACCGGAGCGACCAGGCCATCTGGGGTACGCTCGAAAATTCCAGCGAAATCAGTAACCCGAGCTTCGGGGTTTACAGCAAAGCCTATCGAATCGAGGAGAGGCTCTAAATGGCGTTCAACGTTGCGGACAGGGTCCGCGAGTCCAGCACCACCACCGGCACCGGCACGCTGTCGCTGGCGGGCGCTGCGTCCGGGTACCAGACCTTTGTCGCCGGTATCGGCAGCGGCAACAACACGTACTACTGCATCACCGACGGCACCGCGTGGGAAGTCGGCATTGGCACCGTCACCAGCGGCAGCCCGAACACCCTTAGCCGCGACACCGTGCTGGCCAGCTCCGCCGGCGGCACCACCAAGGTCAACTGGGCCGCCGGCACCCGCGACGTGTTCTGCACCCTGCCGGCCGACAAGGTCATCAGCAAGGAATACGGCATTCCGGCCGGTACCGCCGCGCTGCCAGGGCTGCCCTTCACCGGCGACACCAACACCGGCATCTACCAGCCCGCGGCCGACCAGATCGGCTTTACCACCAATGGCGTGGTCGCGGCGATCATCAACGCGGCCAACCAGTACCTGTCGGGCTCCCTGGGTACGGCCGCGCTGCCGATTTACAGCTTCAACGCCGACCCCAACACCGGGATCTACAGCCCCGCGGCAGACCAAGTGGGCATCACCACCGGCGGCGTCGTGGCGGCGATCATCAACGCGGCCAACCAGTACCTGGCCGGCAGCCTCGGTACCGCCGCCCTCCCGATCTACAGCTTCAACGGCGACCCCAACACCGGGATCTACAGCCCCGCGGCAGACCAGGTGGGCATCACCACCGCCGGCGTGGTCGCGGCAATCATCAACTCCAGCAACCAATACCTGGCCGGCAGCCTCGGCACCGCGGCCTTGCCTATTTACTCGTTCAACGGCGACCCCAACACCGGATTTTACAGTCCTGGCGCCGACACCATGGCGCTCAGCTTGGGCGGCGCAGCACGCGCCACCTGGAACACTGGGAACCAATACCTTGCAGGCGGAGGGGGTGGCAGTACGGCCCCCATTTTCAGCTTCGCCGGGGACCCGAACACCGGTATGTACACCCCGGGAGCCGACACGCTGGCGTTTGCCACCGGCGGCGTTTCGCGGATCACCATCGGCTCTGACGGCATCCCCCTGTTCGATGCCGGACCAATGAACGCCAACTTCAACGCCGGCAACGCGGCCGGCGCCTTGGAGGTCCGGGCCAACCCTGGCGCAGCGGCTATCGTGTTCCACCGGCCAGGCAACTACGCCATCAAGGCCGGCCTGGACTCCGACAACGTGTTCAAGATCGGCGCTTATAGCGCTACGTACTCGCTGAACTACAACGGCGGCAACGGCGATATGTCGATCGCAGGCACCATGACCGCCGGCGGATTCAGCACGGCAGGCAGTGTGTATGCAACCAACAACCTGTCCGCCAACGGGGTGTTCGCCAACATCGCCATGTATGTTGGCGGCAACCTCGTCCCCCACGCCGGCAACGGCGCCGGCGAAGTCGGAAGCTATGGGTTCTTCGTCATCGGCGGAGGCGCCGCGACCACGCCTAACTCGCTGGTCGCAGGCGGCAACATGCGTTACTCCAACGGCTGGGGCACCAAGCCATCGGTCGTATCCCCGCCTGGCACCTGGCGAATCATGGGTTACATCCAAAACGCCGACGAAACAGACGGCGATAGTGCCACCGTTTGCATGAGGGTCTCTTAATGCCGAACATCCGCAACCCCAAGTACACCGAGCAGGGGCAAATCAACGTCGAGCTGGAGCATGCCACCCTGGGCTGGATTCCATATACCGCCTGCCCGAATGACAGCGATCTGGAGGGCCAGGCCATTTTCGAGGGGCTGGTGCGCGGCGACTTCGGGCCGGTCGAGCCATTTGTTCTGCTCCTCGAGGTGGTGCAAAAGCGCAAGCGCCGCGAAATCGAGGCGTGGCGCAAGGCCGCCGAAGCCGCCGGCATGCCTTGGACTTTCCCGGGCAACGTCCAGGACGTTGTCCAGCTGCGCGACGAGCGCGACATCGCCAACGTCAACGGGCAGACCACCAGCGCGCTGATCATGCAAACCGCCGGCGTCACGACCGCTGCGCTTCCGTTCCGAGCCGCGAGCGACGAGACGTACCTGCTCACCCCGGTGCAGATGGTGGAAATGGGCGTAGCGGTGGCCACGTTCCTGGCCAGCAACTACCAGAAGGCTTGGGCGCTGAAAGCCCAGCTCGATGCAGCAACCACCGCGGCGGAAGTCGAGGCGATTGTATGGCCAACAAACTAGACCTCTCCGCATACGTGGCGAAATACGGGCGCCGGCCCTATTGGATCGGCGTCCTGATCGGCATCGATCAGCTCGTCAACGCCATGCTGGGGGGATACAACGACGAAACCTTGTCGAGCCGGGCCTACCGAGGTGCCAGCGCTATCAACGCCAAACGGCGCTGGCGCTGGGCCAGGGCGGCCATAGATGCGCTGTTCTGGCGCGATCGGCAGACATTCCCCGACGGCGTCGTCATCCGCCACTGCCAGCTGGCCTACCTGGGCGAGCTGGCCCGCGAACACCTCCCCCGCGACTTCGCCAGTCCAGCCCGTTCTGTGGCCACGGAATAGCCGCCTGTAAACTCCCGGTCAGCGGTACCGGGAGAGCCGCGCACGCGCCGCATTGCGGCATTTCAAGCCGCCGTGCGCGGCAGCGCTACCGGGGAGCCAGCTCATGACGGGCGACACCTTAACCATCGTTATCTTTGCCGGTGGCATCGCCACCAGCGTCTTCGGCTGGTTTCTGCGCCAGCAGATCGCCGCCCAGCAGGGCGCATTCGTGCGCCTAGAAAGGGAATGCGAGGCCAACCGCAACCAGATCCAGGAGCTGCAGCGCGAGCAGCACAACTTCGTCACCCGCCAGGAAATGGACGAGTTGCGCAGCGGCATCAAGGCCGACCTGGAGAACATGCGCCGGGTCGAGATCAAAGAGCTGTATGACCTGCTGCGCCAGGAAACCCGCCAGATCCGCAACGACATGCGCGATGACGTCAACCAGCTGTCGCGCAACCTGGTGGAGCAGATCAAGCAGATGCACGCCACCGCTGGCAAGGGGGCCACCGTATGACCCTCCAAGCCGCAGTAGCCTTCCCGGTCGCCTTTGAGCGCGTCGTCGGGCACGAAGGCAAGTACCAGGACAACCGCAAGGACCGGGGCAACTGGACCAGCGGTGTGGTTGGCCAGGGCGAACTCAAGGGCACCAAGTACGGGATCAGCGCCATGGCCTATCCCGACCTGGACATCAAGAACCTGACGCTCGAGCAGGCCAAGGCCATCTACCGGCGCGACTTTTGGGACCGGGCGCAGATGGGCCAGCTGCCGGCAGCAGTGGTGTTCCAGCTGTTCGACATGGGCATCAACCACGGATTCGGCAACACCATCCGCATGCTGCAGCGCGCCGCCGGCGTGCTCGATGACGGCCGCGTCGGGCCGATCAGCCTGGCCGCCATGGCCAAGATGGACCTCAACGACCTGATCATGCGCCTGGCCGCCCAGCGCCTGCGCTTCATCGCGCAGATCAGCACCTTTGACGAGTTCGGCCGCGGGTGGGTTAACCGCGTCGCCGGCAACCTGGAATACGCAGCAGAGGACAACTGAATGGACCCCATCACCATCGCGGCCGCCACCGGCCTGATCAAGACCCTGGGCATTGACCAGGTCGTCGGCCGCTGGCTCGGCGGCGACAAGGGCGCGGCGTTTGCCGGCAAGGTCGTAGACGTCGCCCAGCAGGTCACCGGCCTGCGCAATCCCGAGGAGATCGCCGAGCAGCTCAAGGCCGACCTGGCCGCCAACGCCACCCTGCGCCAGCGTGTCCTGGACCTGGCCGACGCCGAGGCCCAGCGCGAGGCCCTGGACCGCCAGAGCGCCCGCGACATGCAGAAGGCCGCGCTCGAGCAAGACGACGTGTTCAGCAAGCGGTTCGTCTACTACTTCGCCGCCGCCTGGTCGGCGTTCGCCATGACCTACCTGGTCGGGATCACGTTTATCGACATCCCGGCCGGCAGCCAGCGCTTTGCAGACACCATCCTTGGCGTGCTGCTGGGCACCATCATCCCGATCATCATCGCCTACTTCTACGGCAGCAGCCGCAGCAGCCAGGGCAAGGACAACGCCATGCACTCGCTGGTCGAGGTCGTCAAATCCAAGGGAGCTGCCTGATGAATGTCCCGATTCGCTACATCATCGCCGCAGCCTGGCAATGGACCTGGCTGGCGATCGTCATCGGCGCCGGCGTGCTGCTGACCTTCTTTCCCATGGGACCGCTGGTCATCGCCACGGCGCGGTTCATCCGCAGCCCGGAAGGCCCAGCGCTGGCCAGCCATGAGCCGAAGTACATCGCCCAGGGGTCGTCGGGCCTGTGGGCCTACAAAGCCACCACATGGCCGCTGTTGCGCCTCTGGAACAACCTGGAAGACGGACTGCTCGGCGAGCCCAGCGGCAAGCACAGCGCCCGGGAGAAGGGCAACGAGCGCAGCGTCGGCGCCCAGTACCGCTGGCTGATCCGCAACCCGTTCAACCAGGCCAAGCGCACCAGCCGGCTCCTGGCCTGCTACGTCAACGACTGCGTCATCGATTGGTGGGGGAATTACGCGGTGACCGACAAGGCGCCGATCGTTGAGGGGTGGCACTTCTGCCGGGCGACAGACAAGGCCACGGGGCGGGTTTACTACGGTTTCCGCCGCGTCCGAGCCAACCCGGACGGGACGGTGAACAACCTGGTGCTGGGCTTCAAGATTCGACCGGAGCACGCCAACCAGGTCCAGGACGCCGACGACCTGGACAAGGCGTTTACCCTTCGCTGGCAGCGAGCATCGCAGCCCGACTGACCGGCGGGAAATCGAAGAAATCCCCCACCTTGCAGCGCAGGATGGGCGCGGCGATCGCCAGCAGCGACGCCGGGACCTTATTCTCGCCCCGCTCATAGTGCGACAGCTGGGCCTGCGAAACCGACAGGCCCGCCTGCTGCATCTGCACCACCATATCCGCCTGAGACATTCCCGCCTGCTGGCGCATAGCGAGCAGACGGGCGCCGATCGCCTTGTCGATCGGGGAAGGGCGCTTGGCAGCAGCAGTCATCAGTAGCCACCTCGACGAGCGCGCAGGACGCCAGAATGCGGCTTGTGGGCCTCTGCGCGCTGGTAGCGGTAGAACACCGACCAGCAGTCCGCGTAGGCGTCATGCAGCGCATGGTCGCGCACCGAGTCCTTGAAGTTGCCGTAGTTGATCGCCGACACCAGCTCGGCGGCCTTCACGGCAACCCGGGCACGCGGCACGAAGGCGCGGAACAGGTAGTCGCGGCCCTTCACCTCGAGCACCTCGGCCTCGGGGAAGGCGGCCTCGATGTGGCCACGGGCGCGGGCACGCACCAGCAGCAGGTCGTCGCCGGCAGGGGCGAACTGGGCCAGGTCACGGTCGGACGGCTGGACGATCGAGAGAAAACCGGTGTTTAACATCAGCCACATAGGGGCAACTCCTACAAAATTGGTTCAAGTTTAAAGCGGACGTCGATCAGACGCCCCTGGTACTGGGCCAGCACGCCATCGATGTACGGCTCGATGACGTCGACCAGGAACTGGTGCAGCAGCACCCGGCTGTAGGTGGTGAAGCGGTCATGATCGACCGCCACCGCCTGTTGCCCGGCCTCGTCGACCTCGAAGTGCTCGACCTCGTAGTCAACGCGCCAGCGCCTGGGCGCCTTGGCCAGCGCCTGGATGTTGCCGGTCATCACCGGCGGCGCCTCGGGACCTTGTTTCACCAGGCCCCAAACGGCGCGGGGCTGGACGCGCCGGCCCCGGGCTTTACGACTCATGCTTTCGCCAGCGCCTCGGCCAACAGGGCGTCGAACTCGTCGACCGACAGCGGCTCCCAGCAGTCATTGACCAGCTGGTCGTGGTACCACTTGAGGCCCGAGTAGTGAACACGCAGGCAGACGCCCCCCAGGATCACCATCGGCCCCTTGCAGGCAGGCGCCGACATATACACCTGGGACGGGGCGCGCACCGCCAGGTTCTCCATGGCTTGGCGCAGGGCGTCCGGGCTCACCTTCGCCGGCGACGTCACCTCGGCGGCCTGCATGGCGCGGTAGACGGCCACCAGGTCATCAATCCCCAGGTCAGAAGCCCCGACGCGGAAGCCGCGGCGGTCCAGCTCGGCGAAGCCAGCAGCGGCCAGCGCCTCACCTTGCACGACCGGCGCCGGCGGCGCGGCCAGCGCGTCATCGGCCACCAGGTCGACGGCCAGATCACCGACCGCCGCCCGCATGCGATCGGGCAGATCGGCCACATGGCAGCCGCCCTCGACCGCCGACAGGGCCTCGGCCAGCAGGGCGCGCAGGCGCTCCGACTCGGCCGCAGGCACCACCGGGACGCTGAAACGCCCGGCGCCCTCGCCGTGGCCCATGCTCTCGGCCCGCTGGCGGCCCTTCACGCTCAAGAACTCGTCGCGCTCGGGGTCAACCCAGCCCAGGACCGGCTCGCCGTCCTCAAGCGGCAGCAGCAGCTCGCGGATGCGCTCCTCGGCGCTGCGCAGCTGGCGGGAAAGGTTGTCGCGCACCTCGAAGGCGTGGTCGCGCTGGGTCACCAGGGCCGCGTTTGCCTGCACCAGCTGCTCGAAGTCGGGCGCGGCCGCATACAGCCGGGTCTTGGCCATGCGCTCGATCTCGCCGGCGAGCTGGTACAGGTGCTCGGCGTTAAACCGGCTCTCGCCGCCGATCGGGCGCTCGTTGTTGGCCAGGAAGCGCAGGGCCGCCGGCACACTGCTGTCGCAGCCGTTCCACCACTTCACCGGCTCCGGGGCTGGGTCGTCGGCGCCGACGGTGGTGAAGGTCACCCAGGCATAGCGGCCGCCATCGATCTGCACGCCGCCGTAGCGGCGGGGCAGGGCGCCGCCGGCCAGGCAGGCGAACAGCGCCGATTGCAGGGCCCGATCGGGGCAGCGGTGGTTGGCGTCCTCCTCGATCTCCACGGCCTGCTCCTCCTCGAGGAGCGGGAACAGGTCGCCCAGGGTGACCTCCGACGAGGCCAGCAGCATGGCATCCCACACGGCCAGCGCCAGCGCCAGGTCGTCGAACGCCGGGTTGCCCTTGAAACGGGCCACGATGCCGGCGCCGGCCTCGGCGACAGGCTCGGCCACCAGGTGGCGCTCGATCAGCTTCCAGGACGCCGGCAGGGCCGCAGGGCGGGGGTACAGCGGCGTGTTGCAGTAGTCGGTGCGCAGGGCGCTGCCGGCGACGTTGCGCGGCTGGCCGTCCAGGAGCGTGCCCGGGGCATGCTCGCGCGGCTGGCGAGTGCACAGCAGCAGCTGCTCGCGGTTGGCCCAAACCAGCGGCACGTCGGGCAGCTGGCGCAGGGCGTGCAGCTCGACATGGGCCGCGTGCATGGCCTCCATGGTCTGGAAGGACAGCACCACCTGGTGCTTGTCGGCGCCCGATTCGATCGTCAGGTAGCCCGAAGAAAGGGCCGGTTTTACTTGTTCGCTCACTTTCCACCCCCACAGGTGCATTTGGCCGCGCGGCCTTGCCAGGCCTCCCACATGAACTGCTGGGCGGGAGGGCCGTATTCAGGTGCATGGCGGGACCCGTCGAAATCGCGGGTCGGCGCGCCGGTTGTGTGTTCGGTTTTGAAGCGGTCGCAGTGCCAGGCCTCGAAGCCAGGGCGCTCGGCCTCGTTCGCCGGCGCCGACGGCGCCTTCGGGATCAGGTCGCGCAGCTTGCGGTGCAGCGCCGGCGGCAGACCGCGCTCGGCGTTTACCAGGACCTCCTCCAGGGCGGCACGCAGCTGGCGGTTCTGCTCCAGGACAACGTCGCGCTCCAGGGTGGCCGCATACAAGGTCGACACGCGCACCGGTTCGGCCATGGCGTCGATCGCCTCGTAGGCGGCCACCTTGGCCAGCACCGGGCCAGCCCACAGGCCCAGGGCGCAGGCGAAGTCGGCGGCCAGGCGCTCGTCGATATAGCGGTTGTAGGAGT
Organism: Pseudomonas sp. KCJK9000; assembly: GCF_046230725.1. Classification (NCBI taxonomy): domain Bacteria; kingdom Pseudomonadati; phylum Pseudomonadota; class Gammaproteobacteria; order Pseudomonadales; family Pseudomonadaceae; genus Pseudomonas; species Pseudomonas sp. KCJK9000. The sequence goes on from NZ_JBJJLN010000026.1 coordinate 48,522, forward strand.
GGGTCCCCAGGTGCTCGTTGAACAGCTCTTTCACGAAGCCACGGCCGCCGGCGCTGGTGTTCAGGTCATGCTCTTTCATCAGGGGCGCCTCAGTCATCGAAGCCATAGGTGAAGTCGTCAGCGTCGCAGTCAATCAGCAGCTTGGCATTGCCGAAGTACAGGGCCGCCAGCTGCTTCTCCCACGGGGTGTAGATCTGCATGTCGAGGGCGATCTTCTTGTCATCCAAGGTGGCGGCATAGACCTCACCCACGCGGATCACCGGGTGATGCGGGAACGGCGCCGGGCGCGTTTCGTCGGTGATGCGGATTTGCATCCGGTGTTTCAGCTCATGATCGTAGCGCCGGCGGGAGCTTCGGAGGCCGCCGCCGCGATGCGACTCCTCGGGCTCGGGGTCGAAGGCGACAACCAGCGTCGGGCCGTAGGTGTCGGACTCCTCGAAGCGGATCTCTGGCGCGCTCCAGCGCTCCTCGGCGGCGCGTTCTTTGTTGTCCTCGATGAACGCCTCGAGCAGCTCCTGCAGCGACACCTCGCCCTTGACCAGGCCGTCACCCGACAGCACCGCATCAATCGACTTGTTGGCCTGCTGCAGCAGCTGATCACCCACGGCCGAGGCCTCCCAGCGCTGCTTGAGCTGGTTGGCCACCAGGGCGTTATAGCGGGTCAGCTCGAAGATATCGCTCACGCCCGCCGGCATCGCGGCGGCGAGCGCTTCCTTGATGGCCTTGCCCAGGTCGCCGTAGGAGCGGGTCAGGTCATCGACAACCGACTTAAACAGCTTGTCCAGGCCCTCGTCGATCAGCTCGCGCGGGCGATCGGACACGGCGTAGGCCGAAACGCGCTCGACCATCAGCTGCTCGAGCGTGAGGCCACGGGCCGGAATCTGGACGCCTGGGGCGGCCGCTGGGGCCTCGGCGGCCGTAGGAGCGGGCGCCTGGACGGCGTCGGTTGGGAGAACAGGGGCATTAGACATCGGGGACTCCAGGTGGGCAGGTTGCGCTTTCAATAGGGCCGCATGGCGGGCTTTGCAGGGTTTACCGCAGTAGGTGCCCCAACCCCGGCGAACGGCCGAGGCGGTGGCTTGGAACGGGGAATTGCAGTGCAGGCACTGGCGATCGACCATCGCCGGCTTAGGCGTTCTAGGCGACATGGGCCTTCTCCTGGGCCTGCAGGAAGCGCAGCGAGGCGTCGCGGGCCTGCTCGCACTGCTCGACCTCAAACAGCCCGAAGTGGCACTGCTCGACGGGAATGCGCAGCTGCTCGGCCAGCCAGGCATAGGCGCCCTTGCGCGACTTGAGGCGCAGTACGCGCCAGATGCGCTCGAAGGGCGCCTTGCAGTTCTGGCGGGCGGTGCGCAGGGCTTTGTTGGCCAGCGTGCCCAGCGGCAGGTCGGTGTCGGGATGAAGGCCGACCATCGCGTCGCAGTCCTTGCACCAGTAGGCGAAGGGCCAGCCGCCGTAGGAGCGGCCGCGGTAGATTTCCGAGTTGTCCACCAGGGCGACCGGGCCGGAGCAGTAGCGGCATTCGGTCGGGATCGGCAGGGCGTCGTTGATGCGCCCCAGGGCACGCCGAGAGACGTGCGGCAGGGGAGCTGGGGCCGCAAGCGGCCCCTTGCTGTTGGCGCGTGGATCGATCACAGCCGGGCCTCCAGGCGCTCGACCGAACGGTGGGCGTCCATGTGGAAGGTCACAACCTCGCCGGTTTCCATGCGCAGCTCCAGGTCGACGTCGTCACCATCGACCACCTTGTCGATCACGGCGCCGGCGCTGCCCTGGATGGTCATCAGACGGATATCCATGCCCACCACCACATCGGCGGCGCGCATGGTACCCACGCTGCGGCGCAGCACAGTGCTGATGTTGCGGACCTGCGACACCACGCACTCGCAGGGCTCGCCGGTTTCGATGTTGAGGCCGCTCAGGCGGCCGCCGGCGACGTCGACCAGGCCGACGCGCATGACGACCAGGGCAGCGGTGGTGACGGTCACGGCATGGCCGCGGGTCAGGTTGGCGAAGATCGCCTCAGCAGTAGTTGGGATAGACATGGCGGCTCTCCGGGGGGCTCAGAACCAAACGCGACGGGTGAACAGCACGACGGTGCCGTAGACGGCCGGCAGGCTTTCGGGGTCGGTGCCCGGGCGCTGGGCGAGGGCGTTAGCGCGGTAGATCGCGGTGGCGCGCTCGTTGCGCACGCGGTCGGGACGCAGGGCGCTGACCTCGTCGACGAACATATCGCACGGCTCGCCGTTGAACAGGACGCTGACCTGCTCCCAGGCAAGCACGCCCAGGACGGGGTCGATCAGGTCGGACAGGGCGCGGTAGCCCGGGTTGGTCGGCAGCTCAGCGGACAGGCGCTGCTCGGTGCCGTCGGTCTTGAGGATCAGGTAGTCGGTGGACGGGGTGGCATTGGTCATGGCGGTAGGTGCCTCAGCTTTGGCAGCGGCCAGGGCGGTCGCCAGCTCTTTGTGGTCCATGGCGCGGATGGCCGCGATCTTGCGGAAGTAGGCCTCCCACATATCGACCGAAGCGTCCGAGATCGGACGAGTCGGCTTTTGCAGCAGATCGATCAGGGAGTTGCGTGCACTGATGCACCAGGTAACGAGGGCTTGGCCGGCAGTAGAAGGGCTGTAGCCGTAGCGTGCGATGGTCGACATGGGGGGCTTTTCCGTAGCAGTGAGCGGTGTTGTTTGGTGAGGTGACTATAAGATCACCTTTTGATCGTAGCAAGTAAAAAGTATGGGAAATTTCCTACGGCGCTCTAACCGCAGAGCCCGTTGCAGCCGTGACTTTGCGGCCTGCCGAGCGTAGCGAGTGGCGCACGTTGACGGCGGCAATACGGGTGATGCGACCGGCCGCGGCTTCGTCGCTGGCCACCGCGTGCACGGTGGCCCCCTCGATCGCCTCGACCAGGATGGCCACGTGCTCAGGTCGATCGACCAGGACCCGGTGTAGCGGGTCGCGCAGGGCGGCGTCGGCCTTGCCGGCGTACTCGAGCAGCACCAGGCAATCCAGCTCGCACTCCTCCTCGAACAGCTCACGCATACCGTCCAGGTCCAGGGCGGCCAGGAAGGCCAGGCGGTGACGCACCACCTCGGCCTCCGACTTGTTGAAGTTGATGGCAATGGTCATCGATCAGGCCTCCTCGGCCGGGAACAGGTTGTGGTGGCCACAGACCACGCGATCGCCGCGGCGAAGGTCGTGCTCATGGGCGTAAAGGGTGGGGCCGCTGATGCGGCCGATCAGGCGCTCGGCGTCGACGGACAGCACCTCCAGGGTCAGCGTTTCCGCTCCCGGCAGGTCGTCGCCATCGAGCACGACGCGCACCTTGACGAAGTTGCCGACGGTGGCGCTGGCCAGCACGGTGTAGGGCGGCTGGTGCGCCTCCAGGCGCGGGAAGTGCAGCGGGTCGATCAGCGCATTGACCGCCCAGGCCTCCAGCGGCATGTGGCCGATCAGGGCGAAGTCGCGCGCCGTCTCCAGCTGCGCTTTGCCCCAGGCGGCCTCGGCAATGATGTTGTCGGCCTGGAAGACGTCGGCGACCTGGTGCAGCTCGCCACAGGCAACGGTGACCGCGACGGGCCAGGTCCAGGCCAGGCCGACCACGCCCTCGGACGGGATCAGCAGCACGCTACCCAGCGGCGCATTGCCGGTTTGGGTGGCGTCGTAGGCTTCCTTGGTGGATGCGAACAGCAGGGCTTTGAGTTCACGCATGGCGGCAGCTCCGATGGGTAGCGAATTAGCGTTTTAGCGAAAGGGCGAAAGGGCGAACCCCTCACCGCTCCCCGTTGTTGACGGCTTCCACCTGGACGTCGGCGCGGCAGTTGTAGCCCCGCTGCTGGGCGGCCAGCTTGGTGGCCAAGTCCTCGCGGCCGCACCAGCCGACGATCCCCCAAGGGCCACGGGTGGCGTCGCCCCACAGCTCGTCATGCTTGGCCAGGCGGGCAAGGCGGCAGGCATCGGCGTAGGCCTGGGCGTCGGCGTGGCCACCGATCGCCGCCTGGGCCTTGTCGAAGTCGGCCTGGGTGACCGGGTAAGCGCTGAGGCTGCCGCTGTTGTGCCGGTAGTGGTTGCCGGCGCCGGCCGCCACCTGGCTCGAGTAGAAACGGAAGTTGTCCAGGTCGGTCGGGTAGATATCGTCGCGGGAGGCGCGCAGGGCGACCAGGTCATCACGCACGATCACGACGTGGCTGTATTCGCGGGCGGTGGTGCGGGTGGCGATTTCGCCGCAAGGCAGGGCGTGCTTAAGGGTGATTTTCTTGGCCATTTTCAGGTGCTCCGTTGTTCGTTTCGATGGGCCTATATAAGCTCGCCTTTTAATTCAAAGCAACTTGTTTGTGTGGGATATTTCCAACGGGCAAAAAAAGACCCGCGCTAGGCGGGCCGCAAGTTCTGGAGTACTCGGTGTCGCAGTTTTCAACGGTCCAACGGTGAAAAATTTTTAGCGAAATAGCGAATTAGCGATTTCGCTTAATAGCGTTTAGGCGATCGACTCGCCGAGCAGCTGCAGGGCCAGCCGGGCGCCGGCACGGAAGCCAGCCAGCTCGGAGCCGGTCAGCGGATCGGACTCGCCGTCGATCGAGAAAAGATCATGGTCCAGCACGCCGGACTCACTGGCAGCGGCGCGCAGCACCAGCAGGGCGTGGTTAACGCGCTTCTGCAGGATGGCCAGAGCGCCAGGACCGACGTCGGTCTCTTTGAGCGACAGAGCGCTGTCAGAGCACAACAGGGAATTAGGGTGGTACTGCGAGCCCATCGTCACGCCTCCAAAATGCACCAATCGTCCGCAAACAGATCCGTAGGGGTCGGGACCCACACGGCGAGCGGGCCGAGGACGGAAGTCATCAGCAGGCAAGGCAGGCGTACAGGCTCACCTGGCGCGCAGTCTTGAAAGTGCTTAGAAGGGATACCGCCGATTTGAGCAGGGGCAGAAGCGCCAAAGCCATGTTGGCCGACCTGACAGATGATCGAGAGGCCAGTGACCTCCCAGGAGGAGCGGCGAACGGTATGACCAGCCTTGGCAGCGTCAAGCGCCTGGCTGAAAGACAGCGTATGAGGAGAAGGCTGGCGCATGGGCGCTCCATTTCAAAGGGATCGTGGACTACGCATCGGTCTGGACCCTGGAAAAACCCACCCAGCTGCGGGTGATCCTGATTGGCTTTCCCAAGGTCCAGGCCGATACGCCTAAGTGATGGAGGGAGGTCCGTCACCGAGTGAGTCGGGACCGGTTACGCCGATCAGGCGACATCTGCCATGTATCCCAGGCCCCCCTGGGATACCCCGTGATGTACGGGCAACGATACCGTTATGGCTACGGTTGGAGGCCGCATGTCTGCAGCGAGGGCGAGACTACCCACGGGGCCGGCGAAAGGCTACAGAGGCCAATCCGGTCACAGCGGTATGCGGCCCGCTTCCTGGCCAGGTTTAACGTGCAGGGTGAGCTGTCTTTCCCAGGAAACCAGGGCGTCGAGCGGGTAGACCGGAACGGTGCCCAGGTAGGCAAACAGCGGACCCTTGCCGGCGGTGCGCCATTTTTCCAGCGTCGACACGGCCAATTTGCCCTGGTAGCGGGCAACCACCTCGTCAACGAACAGGAACTGGCGCTGGTGCTCGATGGCGAGCACCAGGGTTTCAGTAGCGGGCAGGGGGATAGCGACTGCGGCGGTCATTAGGCTAGCACCACGCGCGAGCCGTCGGAACGCATAGGCGACAGAATGCCTTCGGCCTCCAGGGCCTCGACCACCCGCGCCGCACGGTTGTATCCGATCTTAAACCGCCGCTGGATGGCCGACACCGAGCCACGGCCGGCAGCCCGCACGAAATCCCGCGCCTCCTGCATGATCGGGTCAGGGCCATCGCCCTCGTCGACCGTATCTGTGGGAGCGGGCGGGATCGACAGCGTAGCGGTGACGCCGGTACCGGCCAGGCCGATCAGGTTGGTGACGTCCACGCCCGCTCCCACAGCGGCCGGCGCGGCCGTCAGCTGCTCGACCGACACGCCCTGGGGGATTTCCTCGCCGCCCAGCGCCGGCAGCAGCTCGGCCAGGAACTCACGCAGGGTCAGCAGCATGATCACGAACGACACGTCCTGGTAGGACAGCGGGTCCTCGCTGTCGGCCTCGTCGGACGCTTGCTCCTCGAGGAGGTCGGCGAACGATAGCCGGCGGATGCCCATATCTTCGACCAGGTCAAAGGTCAGTTTGTCGCCCCAGGCGAGCGACAGGTTGCGGCACAGCTTGCCGGTGGCCAGGTGCATCTGCACCTCCTCGCTCGACAGGTCAATGCGCTTGAGTTTGACCACGCCGCCGCCATCGGCCGACTCCTCGAGTTCGCAATTGTCGGCCAGGTAGAAGCCCTCTGGCGTCTCCTGGGTCTTGAGCCAATGGGTCATGGTCGCCTGGGGGTTGATCTTCACCGTCAGCGGGCGCACGGGCAGGGAGCCCAGGCACTCGCGCAGCGTCGACAGGATCGCCTCAGCGGCGCCGGGCGACTGGGTGTTGACCAGGACGCGCTGCTCCACCAGGTCGAGCACGGCATAGGTCGTCTTGTGGGTCACAAAGGCGCGCGGCAGCATGGTCTGCAGCAGCTCGTCCTTGATCTGGTCGCGCTCCTTTTTGTAGACCTTGCGCTGCTGGTCGGCCTCAATGGCTTTGACCTTGGCCTTGACGGCCTCGTTGACGACCGAGCCCTTGAGGTCGCGTGTGGAGATCTTCATGGCCACCAGGTAGGCGCCCTGGCCAGCGTGTGCCAGCAGGGTGGCGCCTTCGCCCAGGGCGGGCACGAAGCCCGCCGTCGACATTTCCTGCGAGGCCGGCTCGCGGTGCGGCTTGCTGGCCAGGGCAGATTCCAGGGCCGACGCGCTGAGCGTCAGCGGCTGGGTAAGGGTGTACATACGCAGGTTGGTGAAGAACATAGCGGCGATTCCTTATCAGTGGACCGGGGCGGCAGGGGAGTCGACCAGGAGCGGGACGGGCTCCTGCAGGGTCAGGGCCAGGCGGTTGCTGTAGTCCCAGGCGCGCCGGCCAATGTCATTGCTCGAGCTGCGCTTGCTGTCGTGCCACTCCAGCAGGCGCTGGGCACGCTCCTCGGCGCCCAGCAGGTCGAGTTCGGGGCCGATTTTCAGGCGATCGGCGAGGGTCCCGTACAGCACTGAACCCAAGCAACGCACCATCGCTTCGCGGTGGCGACTATGTACGTCGTACAGAGCCTGCTCGAAAGATTCGCCGAATTTACGCTGGAACCACGATTCATGGCCGAACTCCATGAACGGCGGCATGGCGGCGTCGCCGTGGCCATCGCACTGGCGCAGACCATAGCGGCCCTCGCCGAAGACGCAGGTGGCCACCGCCGCGACCTTGAGGGACGGGGCGACGAGGGTGTACGGGTCGGACGGGTTGACGAGCGAGAAAACGATCACAGGGAAGACTCCAGGAAAAAGGGGGAGGGGGCGCTTACGCGCCCACCGCTGCGGCTACGGGCTCACCGAGCCACTGAACGTCATAGGTGCCCGGCAGCGTCGGCGGCTCTTTGAGCGTGCCCAGTACCAGGGCGGTGGCCAGCTCGCCGGCGGTGGCCAGGCCGTGCAGCCAGCGCAGGCAGGCCGATCGGCTGCGCAGATCGAGGACGTCGACGCGGTCCAGGACCAGCGACGGCACGCCGGCCAGGTGCAGGATCGCCTCGGTGAGCATCGCGTCAGCGCGCCAGCGGCCCGACTCTGACGCCAGGGACGCCAGGCGCTGGCCGTAGTAGATGGTCATATCGGCGCCGACCTGGACCTGCGACCAGCCCGTCGCGCCGGCGGAGACGCGCAGGCGGTCGTTTAGCGGCTTGAGGGCCTTGGACAACAGCTCGTTAGGCACGCCCGACGGCTCCAGGGCGGTGGCCAGCGCGTCCCAGGCTTCCAGGGCCTGGTGCAGCTTGAGCGCCCGCTTGGTTTTCTCGCCGGCTTCGGCCGCGGCCTGCTGCTTGGCCACCAGCTCGTTGCGCTTGAGCATGTCGGCGGTACCGGCCTGATCGAGGGCGGAGATATCGGCGGTGATTTCCTCCACCGAGCGCGGCTGCGGGGCGTCCTCGGCCTCGTCCAGGGCGGCCAGGTGCGCATGCACCCGGTCGACCAGGGGGCGGGCCTTGGCCAGGCGTGCCGAGGCGGCGTCGATCGCCCGCTGCTGGCTTTGGACCTTCTCGGCGAAATGCTCGATCTCGCCCTTCAAGCGCACGCGCTCCTCGGCGTATTCGTCGACGCTCTCCAGCTGGCCAACGTACTCGACCAGGACGCCACCCTTCATCACCAGCGGCTTGTCGCAGCACGGGCAAGCCATGGTTTGCGGCGGGGCGAACGGCGCCGGCAGCGCCAGGAGCTCGGCCGTCACCCGATCGAGTTCCGCCTGGGCCTTGCCGCGCAGCTCGGCGCCGTTGCGCACGTACTGGTCCAGCTCGAGCAACCAGATGCCGAACTCGACGCCCTGCGGGCAGCCCAGCTCCGCCAGGGCCTCGCGGGCCTGGATAGCCTTGTCCTCGCGGTCAGACTCGGCGGCCTCGTCGGCGCGCACCTTGTGGCGCTCGCCGATCAACACCTCGCGGCGGGCGGCCATGCGGTCGCGCCTCGCCTGCAGCTCGTCAATCTGCGCCTGAATGTCCTCGGGAAGCTCCGGTACCGGCGCCGTCCAGGTCAGGGCCTTGGCCGAGCCGTACACCTCGCCGGTTACCTCTTTCCAGGCGCCCCGGGCTTCGCTAACTCGCTCTTTAGCGACTTTCACAGCCGCATCCAGACCGCGCTCCATCGCCGGCAGCAGCGCGTCGACGCGGCGGGCGTCGTGGCCACGCTCCACCAGCAACTCGGCCACCGCGGATACCGACGTCGAGACGTTGAGGGCGCCGAACAGCGCCTTGCGGCGCGCGTCCAGGGGCAGGGAGGAGAAGTGCTGGTGGTTGACCAGGAACGGCCACAGCTCGGGGCGGCCTGCCGCGGCGGCGAAGTCACCGGCCAGAGTGGCCTTGCCGTCGCCGACGTTGCGCACGATCGCCGCGTCGCCCAGGGTCAGGGCAACGGCGCCCTTCTTCTCGCCCTCGGTGATCAGCGCCTTGCGGGCGCCCTTGGTTTCCAGGCGGGCGCATTCGCCGCTCAAGGCGAAGTCCAGGCCCTCGATGACCGACGACTTGCCGATCTCATTGGGCCCGCACAGCAGCACGATCGGGGCCTTATCCCAGGACAGGGTCAGGGCGCGGTGCGGCATCCAGTTAGTCAGTTGCAGCTGGGTCAGTTTCAATTGGGCAGCCCTCCAGGGGCAGCGGGGCACGGGGCCCCGCGACAGGGTTATTCGGCGTTGAACAGGTCTTCAGGCGGGTTATCACCGAGCGGGCGGCCTGGCGGCACGTCGTCGACCGGATCGGGCTCAGGGTCCTGGGCCTGCTGGCGCTGCTCCTGGACCGGCGCAGCCTGGCGCGTCTCGGCCGCCGGCTGGCGCTGGCGCTGCTGACGCTGCTGGGTCTGTTGGGTTTGCTGCTGTTCCTGGACCACCACCGGCTCAGGCTCGCGGGTTTGGGTCTTGACCGCGTGCAGGCCCTCCAGCTGCTCGACCTCCTCATGCTCGATCAGCTCGGCAGCGCGGGGAATCTCGCCGTCGTTGACCATGGCCAGGGCGGCGTCGGCATCGGAGACGGCGGCCAGGTCGATCACGCCGGCATCGCTCTGGCTGTCCAGCTCGACCGCCAGGCTGAGGGCGGCATTGCCCATCGGGAGCAGCTTCGCGTGCTTCTTGATCGCCGACTTGATGGCCATATCGTCCTCCCACATCACCCACGGCGTATCGGCCAGCTTTTTAGCGGCCTTTTCGCGTTCGGCCGGGCTGGTGGCGCTTTGCAGGTTGCGCTCCAGGGCGTTGAAGGTCTCCGACCGGCTGCGGATCTTGTGCAGCTCGGACAGCGGCAGCACGGTGGCCATCTCGCCAACGTCGGTCTTGGAGTAGGCGAAGGCGCCGATCAGGTCGCCGCGCTCGGTGTCCAGGTTGATCCGGTACCGGAGGAACGAGTCGGAGCCGACCATGTAGTCGAAAAGGTCACCTTTATGGATGGCACCGGCCTGAATCTGGATGCCGGCCCGCCCGGCCAGGGTAATGAGGCCCTTGTAGCCGATCTGAAACTGGCAGTCGTACACATCCACCCACTGGTTGCCCTTCTTCGCCCGGCGCTTGTACGGGATCAGGTAGGCCAGGCCCTGCGGGGTGTTGGGCTCCAGCCCCAGCGCCGCCGACGTCATGAAGGCGCCGAGGACGGTCTTCGGATCGCACTGCAGCAGCGCCGGCGTTTTGTGCACGGCGTTGACCATCAGGCGGCACATGCGATCGGGCGACATATGCTTGCCCACCACCGCGGCAATGCCCTGTTTGACCCGGTCGGAGTCGAGCATGTCGAGGAGCGCAGGGCGCTGGCGCTGGGCCGGAGCGTTCTGGTTGTCGGTGTCGCGGTATTGGTTCAGCGGGTTAGCGGACATAGGGAAAGTCTCCGGGGGTTACTCGTACTGGGCCCAGCGCTCGGGGTAGGGCAGCGTTTGAATGTTCTGGTGGTAGCCCGGCCACACATCGCTGTGTAGGCACTTGGCGTACTCGACAAGGGTGTCCTGGTATCGCTCGCGGGCCTTGGCGACCAGCCAGCGCGGCAGAACCCAGGCCTGGTACTGGTAGGGGTAGGTTTTCTCGATGGCCAGGAACAGAAACTCCTCGATCGGCGCATCGAGCGCGGCCAGGCCGTCGGCGTAGAAGGCGTTCTGCCAGTGGTAGCGGTACTCGCGCACCGACGACATGAACTTCTCGCCGGCGTCCTCGCACGACTTCAAGTCGAAGCCAATGCCGTGCTCGAGCAGCGCGCCGTCGGCCTTGCCGCGGCACTCGACGCCGGTCAGCGGGTCGCGCCAGAAGAAAGCGAACTCCTTGGTGCAGACCGGGTGGGTCACCAGGTCGCGCAGCACCCCGGGGCGGCCCAGCACGGTGTCACGCAGGCGCAGCGCATCCTCGTACTCGGGGCGCTTGATGACCTGGCGGCCAGCAGCCCGGGCCTCGTCGGCCGCCCATTCCTTGGTGCCGACGCGGGTAGCGTCGGATGCCATGAAGCGCTTCTCGAAGTCTTCCGGCTCCAGGATGGCGCAGTGCATCAGCTTGCCGAACGACTGGGCGCGGGTTTCGTTGCGCTCGCCGTATTTGAGGTGCGCCGGCGACTTGGTGGAGAAAACCTTGAGCTGGGAGTTAGACACGGCGTGGTGCGAGAAATAGGTCTCGTCGGGGAGGCCCAGGTAAATGCCTTCACCCATCGGGTATTGCGACACGGGGTCATAGTTGAGCAATTGAAATGATGACATTAGGAACCTCCTTTGCGATGGCCATACGTTAGGAAAAATCCTACACCCTTGCAAGTCCCAAAACGAAAGAATATGCGGCTTGCAGTCCGGTCAGAGGCAACAAAAGGAGGTTCAAACGCTGGCGCCAAGGGGGCGGCGTTTGCCGTGGGAAATCTCCTAACGGGCGTACAACGACGAGTTGCGCGCCCGCACGGCCGCATATAGCCTTGCAGCCATGGGAAAAATCCAAGACTCAATCGCCAAATTCCTCGCCGCCCACCCCGAAGTGGGCGAGTGCCGCATCGGCCGCGAGGCACTCAATGACCCCGGCCTGGTTCGCCAGATCCGGGAAGGCCGGCGCGTGCGCGAAGACACCGCCGAGAAGATCCGCCTGTGGATGCGCGCCTACGCCGCGAAGGCCAGGCGCCAGGCGAAGGCAAAAGCGGCGAAGGCCGATAAGGCGGGCTTATGAACGTAACGCCATCGAGCGTCACGGACAGCCGCGTGACGACGTTCTTTGTGCCCGGCACACCCCAGGGCAAAGGACGCGCCCGCAGCTATGTAAAGCGGGACCGGGCCGGCAAGCTGGCGCTGAACGAGCGCGGCCGCGTGGCCATCGGGCACGTCACGCCGAAGAAGACCCGCTGCTATGAGGAGGAGATCGCCTGGCTGGCGGCCGACGCGCGCAACCACCCGCCCAGCACGGCGCCGATCGGCCTTGTGCTGGACATCCGCAAGACCATCCCGGCCAGCTGGCCAGCCTGGAAGAAAGCGCTGGCCACCAGCGGCCTGATCCGCCCGACCACCAAGCCCGACGGCGACAACGTGCTCAAGGCGGTCAAGGACGGCTGCAACGGTGTGCTATGGATTGACGACTGCCAGGTTGTCGAGGAGCTGGTCCGGGCTTACTATGTCCAGGAGCGCCCCGGCCTGGTTGTCCAGGTCACACCCCTCGCCGCGCTCCCCGCGACCATCACCAGCAAGCCCAGCCCCGGGTTGCTGAGCGCCCTAAGTAGCACACTCACCCTGCCGGCCAAAGAGCTGGACTACGCATAACCATGATTATGTTAAACGCCGCGCGGTGACGTGACGGCGTGACGT
>NZ_JBJJLN010000027.1:0-59581 GCF_046230725.1 Pseudomonas sp. KCJK9000
GGCGAGTGGCGCAGCCGCCGCCTGGCGGTGCCGGATGGCGAAGGCCTGCGCCCTACCCCGGATCGTGTGCGCGAAACGGTCTTCAACTGGCTGGCGCCACATATCGAAGGCGCTCGCGTGCTGGATGCCTTCACCGGCAGTGGCGCTTTGGTACTCGAAGCCTTGTCCCGTGGGGCCGAAGATGCGGTGGCGCTGGACAGCAATCCGGCCGCCATCGCCAACCTGAAGAACAACCTCGAGATTCTGCGCTGCCCGCGCGGCCAAATATTGCAGACCGACGCGTTGCGGTACCTACACAACCCGGCAAAACAACAGTTCGATGTGGTGTTCCTCGACCCACCGTTCCATCAGGACCTACTGGCCAATACCTGTAACCTGCTGGAGCAGAACCAGTGGCTAGGGGAGCAGGCCTGGATCTACACCGAAAGCGAGGCGGCGCCGTCTACGCTGCCGATGCCCGCCAACTGGCGCCTGCACCGCGAAAAGAAAACCGGCCAGGTGTACTACGCGCTCTGGCAGCGGGGCTGAGGCTGATCTAATTCCTCACGTCGCCACGCAATGCCATTTCGGCCTACGCTAAAAACATGAGGTCAACGCGTACCCTCACCAATGGCGAGGGTACAACGGCGGGGGCCGATGGCACGTTCCAGCAGGCCTATTTCGAGTCGCCCAGCATGCCCAGTCTCAACGTCACGTTCCGCCCGGCCATCGGTCTGTCCAACCCCCACTTGCAAACCCTGTGGGGGCCGTTGTGGCGCAAACTGCCTGCGTTGCAGCGCACCCGCGAACGTTTGTGGCTGGCCGATGGCGACTTTCTCGACCTCGACTGGCACGGGCCGCACAGCCCGGATACACCGCTGGTGCTGGTGCTGCATGGTTTGACCGGCTCCTCCCACTCGCACTATGTCAAAGGCTTGCAGCAAACGCTGCAAGCCCGCGGCTGGGCTAGCGTTGCATTGAATTGGCGCGGCTGCTCCGGCGAGCCCAACCTGCTGCCGCGCAGCTACCATTCCGGTGCCAGCGAAGACTTGGCTGAAGTCGTCGCGCACCTGCATGCCCAACGCCCTTTGGCGCCGCTGTACGCCGTGGGGTACTCCCTGGGCGGCAATGTGTTGCTCAAGTACCTGGGGGAAAGTGGTTCGGCCAGCCAGTTGCAGGCGGCTGTGGCGGTTTCCGTGCCGTTTCGCCTCGACCAGTGCGCCGACCGTATCGGCCAAGGGTTTTCCAAGGTTTACCAGGCACACTTCATGCGCGAGATGATGGCCTACGTTCAGGTCAAACACCGGCATCTGCGCGACCTTGGCGACCACGAGGGGCTGGCCGCGCTGGACCGACTCGGGCCGCTGGGCAGAATGAAAACGTTTTGGGACTTCGACGGCAAAGTCACCGCACCGCTCAATGGCTTCAACGATGCCCACGATTATTATCGCCGCTCATCGAGCCGCTTCTATTTGGCCGAAAACCGCACGCCGACCCTGATCATCCAGTCCACCGATGACCCGTTCGTGTTTGACCACAGCCTGCCCACCGCCAGCGAACTGGCACCACAAACCCAGTTCGAGCTGCATACACGCGGTGGGCATGTGGGCTTCGTCGACGGCAGCCTGCGCAACCCTGGCTATTACCTGGAGCGGCGTATTCCACAATGGCTCGTCGACGGCCAGTGATGCTGACTGCGGCCTAGTCGCCGGTCGCTATGCCATGACCGGGGTCGTTGATCCACTCGCTCCAGGACCCGGCGTACAGCCTGCCCATCGGGTAGCCTGCCAACGCCAGTGCAAACAGGTTGTGGCAGGCGGTCACCCCAGAGCCGCAGTATGCGACCAGTTGCTCTGGCGAACGCCCCGAAAGCTTTTCGGCAAAACGCTGCCGTAGCTGCTCGGGTGCCAGGAAGCGGCCGTCCGCTGCGAGGTTTTCGGTGAAGGCCGCGCACTGAGCGCCCGGAATATGACCGCCAACCGGGTCGATCGGCTCTACCTCACCGCGAAAGCGCGGCAACGCACGGGCATCGATCAGGGTCAGGTCAGGGCTGCCCAGACGCTTGGCCAGGTGCTGTGCATCGATCAGCAAGCTGGCATCCGGTTCACCGCTGAACGTACCCTCGCGCCTGGCAGGCGCATCCAGGCTCAGCGGCAGGTGGGCCGCATGCCAGGCCTTGAGGCCCCCGTCGAGGATCGCCACGTCACTGCGCTTGCCCAGCCACACCAACAGCCACCACGCCCTGGCCGCGAACGCGCCGGGGCCATCGTCGTACAGCACCACCTCACTGTCGTCGTCCAGGCCCCATTCGCGCAGGCGCTCGACCAACCGCTGTGGGTTCGGCAGCGGGTGGCGACCGGTACGGCCCTTGCTCACCGGCCCGCTCAGGTCTCTTTCCAGATCGGCAAAATGCGCCCCAGCGATGTGCCCTTGGGCATAGCTGCGCTGACCGTAGTCCACGTCTTCCAAAGCGAAACGACAATCGAGAATCACCAGCTTGGGCGAGCCTAGGCGCTCGGCCAGTTGTTGCGGGGTGATCAATTGCGCAAGCGGCATGACAATCTCCTGATCGATGGCACGACGGCCCGGGCTAGAGTTCAAGGGCCTGATTGAACGGTACGTGGAATTCCTGGCACAGCGCGTCCACTGCGCCGCGGGCATTGCTGGTGACGAAACCCAGTTCAAGCACCAGCACCTGATAGACGCCACGCTTGAAGGCTTCTTCACTCAGGTGCGCGGCATGTTCACGGGTGGTGCTGAGAAAGCGTACCCAAGAAGTCAGCACGATCCAGGCATTGATGGTCAGTGACTCGATCTGCGCCGCTTCCATGGTCAGGATCCCTGCCTCGACGAAGCCACGATAGATCGCCTGGGCTTGGCGCAGGCAACGCTCGGAAAAGCGCCGATAACGCGCCGCCAGCTCCGGGTCGCTTTCCAGCAAATGCTCAAGATCACGGTGCAGAAACCGGTAGTTCCACATCGCCGCAAGCAACGCTTTGAGGTAGAAGCGCTTGTCTTCGACCGTGGCTGCACGGCCTTGGGGCGGGCGCAGGAAGCTGTCTACCAGTTCTTCGTACTGGCTGAACAAGAGGGCGATGATCGCCTGCTTGTTGGGGAAGTGGTAGTAAAGGTTGCCGGGCGAAATCTCCATGTGCGCGGCGATATGGTTGGTACTGACGCTGCGTTCGCCCTGCTGATTGAACAGCTCGAGGCTGTTCTGCACGATGCGCTCTCGAGTCTTCATGCGCGGGGCCATGCTCAGTTCCCATTCTGCAGGCGTTGGATAGTGGACCATCTTACGGTGAATCGCCGCCCTGTTGCACCGTTGCTGCCCCTGAAAAAAGTCGCACCAGCGCACTGATTAGAGTATAGGCTCTAGTAACTTCGCGCCCGAATGGATGAACCTCGTGACCTCGCCCATCGCCCTATCGACTGCGCTTTGCGACACTGCTTTGCAGGCCACATTCGCCGCTCAGCGCCTGGCCTTTGCTGGTAACCCGATGCCGTCGGCGGCGCAGCGGCGGCAGTGGTTGAAAAGCCTTCGCGAGGCATTGCTGGCACAACAGCAAGCGCTTATCGAAGCCATCGACCAAGATTTCGGCGGCCGCAGTACCGACGAAACCCTCCTGGCCGAACTATTGCCGTCGGTGCAGGGCATTCGCCACGCCGAGCGCCACCTGCAACGCTGGATGCGCCCCGCAAGGCGCGCGGTAGGCATGGCATTCCAGCCGGCCAGTGCGCGCGTGCTGTACCAACCGTTGGGAGTGGTGGGCATCATCGTGCCGTGGAACTACCCACTGTTCCTGGCCATTGGCCCATTGACCGGCGCGCTGGCGGCCGGAAACCGTGTCATGCTCAAGTTGAGTGAATCCACCCCAGCCAGCGCCCAAGCGCTGAAAGCCTTGCTGGAGAAGGTGTTCCCCGAGGACCTGGTCAGCGTGGTCCTTGGCGAAATCGAAGTCGGCCAAGCCTTCGCCCGCCTGCCCTTCGACCACCTGCTGTTCACCGGCGCCACCAGCATCGGCCGCCAGGTCATGCTGGCCGCTGCGCACAATCTGACGCCGGTGACCCTGGAGCTGGGCGGCAAGTCCCCGGCCATCGTTTCGGCCGATGTACCGCTGGGCACCGCTGCCGAGCGCATTGCATTCGGCAAGACCCTCAACGCCGGCCAGACCTGCGTCGCCCCCGATTACGTGCTGGTGCCGCGTGAGCGCTTGAACGACTTCGCCGATGCCTACCGTAGCGCCGTGCAACGCATGTACCCACGCATAGCTGACAACCCTGACTACAGCGCCATCATCAACCCTCGGCAGTTGCAACGCCTGCAGCACCTGCTGGATGACGCGCGCAGCAAAGGTGCCCAGGTCATCGACTTGTATCCCGCGGAGCCGCGCCAGGGCCGCCGCCTGCCGCCGCATCTGCTGACCCGGGTCAACGACAGCATGCAGGTCATGCAGGACGAAATCTTCGGCCCTTTGCTGCCCTTGGTACCCTACGATCACCTCGACGATGCGCTTGCCTACATCAATCAGCGCCCGCGCCCCCTGGCGCTTTACTACTTCGGTTACGACCGTAGCGAGCAGCAACATGTTCTTCAGCACAGCCATAGCGGCGGTGTGTGCCTGAACGATACCCTGCTGCATGTGGCCCAAGACGACCTGCCCTTTGGCGGAGTCGGGCCCTCCGGTATGGGGCACTATCATGGGCACGAGGGTTTCCAGACCTTCAGCAAGGCCAAGGCGGTGCTAGCCAAACAGCGCATCAATGCTGCTCGGCTGATCTATCCGCCTTATGGCAAGGCCTTGCAGCGCCTGATCTACAAGCTGTTCATCCGCTGATGCAGCGCCGCGACCTGCTGCGTTTGAGCCTGGGCGCCAGCCTGTTTTTAAGCAGCGTCAGCCTGATTGGCTGTAGCGCCGAAACGCCCGCTGCCAATTACCAGGCGCTGCGTGACGATGACTTGCCAGCATTGCGCGCATTGATCGCGGTGGTGCTGGCCGACACAGCAGCGAGCGACGAGTGGGTGCTGCCAAGCCTCGACCGCAAGCTGGCAGCGCTTTCCCCGCAAATGCTCAAGCTCACTCGGCAACTGTTCGATGTGCTCAACCTGCCGCTGACGCGCGGGCCCCTCACTGGAGTATGGGGTGCCTGGGAGCAGGCCAGTGCGGATCAGGTCACCGCATTTCTGCAACGGTGGCAAAACAGCTCACTGGACCTGCTGCGCATGGGCCACGCCGCGCTGCTGCAACTGCTGCAGATGGCTTGGTATGAATGCCCGCAGGCCTGGGCTGCCTGCAGCTACCCCGGCCCACCCAAGATCTGACGACAAGAGCATCGCCAATGCCTGTAACCGACCCGTTTCGCCAAGGCCTCGAGCGCGGCTGGATCACCCATGACGGCTCGCGTTTGGAGCAAGATCTCACGCTGGAGGCCGACATCGCCGTGATCGGCAGTGGTGCCGGCGGCGCCACCAGTGCGCAGATGCTCAGTGCAGCCGGCTTCAAGGTGCTATTGATCGAAGAGGGGCCGCTAAAAACCAGCAGCGATTTCCACATGCTCGAAGATCAGGCCTATGCCAGCCTTTATCAAGAGGGCCTGGGGCGCATGAGCAAGGATGGCGCCATTACCATCCTGCAAGGCCGTGCAGTGGGCGGCACCACACTGATCAACTGGACTTCGAGCTTCCGCACGCCGCCGCAAACGCTGCAGCACTGGGCTGCGACCCACGATGTGTCGGGCTTGTCCGAGCATGAAATGCAGCCATGGTTCGAGCGCATGGAGCACGAATTGGGGATCAGCCCATGGGCGCTGCCGGCCAATGCCAACAATGAAGTGCTGCGCCGCGGCTGCGAACAGCTCGGGTATCGCTGGGCGGTGATTCCCCGCAACGTGCGCGGCTGCTGGAACCTTGGCTATTGCGGCATGGGCTGCCCAGTCAACGCCAAGCAGTCGATGCTGGTCACGCGTATTCCGGCGATGCTGGACAGCGGCTCAGCGCTGCTCTACCTCGCTCGAGCAGAACGCTTCGAGCACGATGGCCAGCGCATCGCCCGACTGCACTGCCAAGCGCTGGATGCCGGAGGCGTCCACCCCACTGGTCGACAGATCAGAGTGCAGGCCCGCCACTACATCCTGGCTGGTGGCGGCATCAACAGCCCAGCCGTGCTACTGCGCTCCAAGGCCCCAGACCCGCACGGCCGGTTGGGCAAACGGACCTTTCTGCACCTGGTCAACTTCAGTGCAGCGAGGTTCGCTGAGCGCATCGACCCTTTCTACGGCGCTCCGCAATCGATTTACAGCGACCACTTCCAGTGGCAAGGCGGCATCACCGGCGCGGTGGGCTACAAGTTGGAAGTGCCGCCCCTGCATCCTGCCCTGGCCAGCACCCTGCTCGGGGGCTACGGCAGCGATAACGCCAGGCGTATGGCCGAGCTGCCCCATACCCACGTGATGCTGGCGTTGCTGCGCGACGGCTTTCATCCGCAAAGCGCCGGCGGCGAGGTGCAGCTGCGTGGTGACGGCTCGCCGGTGCTCGATTATCCGCTCACCGACTACCTGCGCGAGGGCCTGCGCCGGGCGTTTCACAGCATGGCGCAGATCCAGTTCGCGGCGGGCGCCACACAGGTCACTCCGGTGCACAGCGACGCCAGCGCTGCCGCCAGCCTGGAACAGGCGCATCGCATGATCGAGGCTCTGCGCCTGGAGCCGTTTCGCACCCGCCTGGGCAGCGCGCATGTCATGGGCGGCTGCGCGATGGGTGACGATCCACGGCACGCGGTCTGCGACAGCCTGGGCCGCCACCACCAATTGGAAAACCTTTCGATCCATGACGGCTCGCTATTTCCCACCAGCATCGGCGCCAACCCGCAATTGTCGGTCTATGCCATTAGCGCCAAGCTCTGCGACGCCTTGGCCGGCCGCCTGGCACAGAGTGCATGACAACGAATACACGCCCTGTCTATAGTGCCATCAGCCGGCCCCATGACTTGGCCGGGCGCAATCGCTGCGCTACCATCCGACTCCCCAACGCACTCCAGCCAGGATGACGCGATGAACCGAGTGTTGTACCCGGGTACTTTCGACCCCATTACCAAAGGCCACGGCGACCTGGTCGAGCGCGCTTCTCGCCTGTTCGATCACGTGATCATCGCAGTGGCCGCCAGCCCGAAGAAGAACCCTCTGTTCCCGCTGGAGCAACGGGTCGAGCTGGCCCGCGAGGTCACCAAGCACCTGCCCAATGTCGAAGTCATCGGCTTCTCCTCATTGCTGGCGCATTTCGCCAAGGAAAAGGGCGCGAACGTGTTTCTACGAGGCCTGCGCGCGGTATCGGACTTCGAGTACGAATTCCAGCTGGCAAACATGAACCGGCAACTGGCACCGGATGTCGAGAGCCTGTTCCTCACGCCGTCCGAGCGCTATTCGTTCATTTCTTCGACGCTGGTGCGCGAGATTGCCGCCCTGGGTGGAGATATCACCAAGTTCGTCCACCCTGCGGTGGCGGATGCGCTGACCGAACGTTTCAAGAAGTGATAAAGCGCACCTGATCGTCGCGCCCGCGTGCACTGCGGGCGCGAATGCGGCACAATTGTGCCCAAAGCGTTGAACATGCCCGGGCGATGCGCCCCGGCCGGAGCCCCCATGTCCCTGATCATCACCGACGATTGCATCAACTGCGACGTCTGCGAACCCGAGTGCCCGAACGAGGCCATCTCCCAAGGCGAAGAGATCTACGTGATCGACCCTAACCTATGCACCCAGTGCGTCGGTCATTATGACGAGCCGCAGTGCCAACAGGTTTGCCCGGTTGACTGCATCCCGCTGGATGAGGCGCACCCGGAAACCCACGACGAGCTGATGGCCAAGTATCAGCGGATCACCGGCAAGGCCTGATCAATCCTGGCGAGGGCTTGGCCCTCGTACGCTGAACCTGCTCCTACAGCGATTGCCCATCCATTGAGGCGAGCATCCACCTGTGTGAGCGGCTTCAGCCGCCAAGGGGCCGGCGCAGATAGCCTACGCAAAACCCTGTGAGTAGCTCCAGGTTATCGCTGGCAGCGCGGGCAGAACACGCTCGCCCGCTGCCCCAGCTTGACCTCGCGCATCAGCGTGCCGCACAGCTTGCAAGGCAACCCACCGCGCCCATAGGCGAACAATTCCTGCTGGAAGTAACCTGGCTGCCCGTCACCGCCAATAAAATCGCGCAAAGTGGTGCCGCCTCGCTCGATGGCCGCCGCCAGCACGCGCTTGATTTCGATCGCAAGCTTCAGGTAACGGGCCCGGGAAATGCCGCCAGCCTCACGGCGTGGATCGATCCCGGCGGCGAACAGCGCCTCGGTCGCGTAGATGTTGCCCACCCCCACCACCACCGCGTTATCCATGATGAACGGCTTGACCGCCATCGCACGCCCGCGCGAAAGCTGGAACAACCGCTCCCCGTCGAACAAATCGGTCAGCGGCTCAGGCCCCAGGCGCAGCAGCAATTGATGGTTGAGCGGATCCGGGCTCCAGAGCATGGCACCGAAGCGGCGCGGGTCGGTGTAGCGCAGCATCAACCCCGATTCCAGCTCGATATCGATGTGCTCATGCTTGGCCGCCGGCAAGCCCTGCTCCACCAAGCGCAGGTTGCCCGACATGCCCAGGTGGCTGATCAAGGTACCGACCTCGGCATTGATCAACAGGTACTTCGCCCGCCGCTCGACGCTGACGATACGTTGCCCGGACAGGCGCACGTCGAGATCTTCCGGCACTGGCCAGCGCAGGCGCCCGTCCCGCACGACGACACGGCTGACGCGCTGGCCTTCCAGGTGCGGCGCAATACCCCGCCGGGTGGTTTCGACTTCTGGTAGTTCCGGCATCGGTCAGTGCCCACCCAGCTCGCGAATGTTCTGCTTGAGGTTTTCGAAGTCGTACTCCGACAAACCGACGTAATCCAACACCAGGGGGCCGACCACCTGCCATTCGTGGTCCACGCTCTGGTTACCCAGCACCCGATACGAGGCGCAGATGTGCTCGGCCATCTTCAATACAGCCAGCAGGTTCTTCAACTGGCTCTGGGTATTGCGTGACGCATCTTCGCGGAAGATCGACAGTGCATTGTGATGGTTGGCAATCGCCGCACTGATGTGCTCTGGCAGGCGCCAGGACTTGGCCGTGAAGTAACCCACCACCGAATGGTTGGTATTGAAGGCTCGGTTCTCGGTATCGACCACACGCGTGTGCTCACTGGCCTTGGCGTAAGCGTCCTCCAGCACCTGCATGTAATCGGGGAAGCGTTTGAGCATCAACGGCACGCCGCAGTCGTGGAACAACCCAAGAGTGTAGGCCTCGTCAGCGGCCTGAATGCCGGTGCGCTTGGCCAGGGTCAGGCAGGTCATGGCCACGTCTTGTGCGGTATCCCAGAAACGGTTGAGGGTGACGATGGTCTCGTCGCTCATCTCACCTTTGATCGACTGTGCGTTGATCAGATTGATGATCGACCGGCTGCCCAGCAGGTTCACGGCACGCTGAATCGAGCCAATCTTGTTGGCCAGGCCGAAATGCGGCGAGTTCACCAGCTTGAGCAAAGCACCGGCCAGGCCAGGGTCCTGAGAAATCAGCTTGGCGATGGTATCCAGGTCCGGGTCGGGCATGTACTGCTCGAACTGCAGGTCGACCATGATCTGCGGTTGCGGCGGAATGGTAATGCCTTGCAAGGCTTGCTGGATCTGTTCGGCGCTGAGTTCTTGGGACATGCGTGCTTACTCGTTGGGGACGAGCGATTCTAACTCAGTTGGTGCCGCCTGCGCTTTGTCGCAGCCCGAACCGAAAAGGCGGTCAACAAGGTATACTCCCGCTCTTTTTTCCCGGAGCGACGTCATGTCCCTGCCCAGCCTTCGCCTCAAAGCCAATGCCGACCGCCGCCTGCGCGCCGGCCACCTGTGGGTCTACAGCAACGAAGTCGACGTTTCTGCGACCCCGCTGCAAGGCTTTCAGGCCGGCCAGCAGGCTGTGCTCGAAGCGGCCAACGGCAAGCCCCTGGGTATTGTCGCGCTGAGCCCGAACAACCTGATCTGCGCCCGCCTGCTGTCGCGCGACATCAAGCTGGCTTTGGACAAGTCGCTGCTGGTCCACCGCCTGAACGTCGCACTGTCCCTGCGCGAGCGCCTGTTCGACCAGCCGTGCTATCGCCTGGTGTACGGCGATTCCGACCTGCTGCCGGGCCTGGTGGTCGATCGTTTCCATGACATCCTCGTCGTGCAGCTGGCCTCGGCCACCATGGAAGCGCACAAGGACGACGTGATCGCTGCGCTGATCCAGGTGCTCAAGCCCAGCGGCATCCTGTTCAAGAACGACTCCGCCGCCCGCGACGCCGAAGGCCTGCAGCGCTATGTCGAGACGGTCTACGGTGAAGTGCCAGACTGGGTGGCTCTGGAGGAAAACGGCGTCAAGTTCGAGGCCCCGGTACGCGAAGGCCAGAAAACCGGCTGGTTCTACGACCACCGTATGAACCGCGCCCGCCTGGCCCCGTACGTCAAAGGCAAGCGGGTGCTCGACCTGTTCAGCTACATCGGTGGTTGGGGTGTACAGGCCGGCGCATTCGGTGCCAGCGAAGTATTCTGCGTGGATGCTTCGGGCTTCGCCCTGGATGGTGTCGAGCGCAACGCAGCGCTGAACGGCATCAGCGAGAAGATGACCTGCATCGAAGGCGATGTGTTCGAGGCCCTGCGCGAGCTCAAGGCCGCTGAAGAACGCTTCGACGTGATCATTGCCGACCCGCCCGCCTTCATCAAGCGCAAGAAAGACCTGAAAAACGGTGAAGCCGCTTACCGCCGCCTCAACGAACAGGCCATGCGCATGCTGAGCAAGGACGGTATTCTGGTCAGCGCCTCGTGCTCGATGCACCTGCCCGAGGATGATCTGCACAACATTCTGCTGACCAGCGCCCGCCACCTGGACCGCAACCTGCAGCTATTGGAGCGCGGTGGCCAAGGCCCTGACCACCCGGTGCACCCGGCAATCGCCGAGACCCGCTACATCAAGAGCATCACCTGCCGCTTGTTGCCCAACAGCTGATATCTGCCAAAAAGGGCCGCCGCGCGGCCCTTTCCTGCTGCAATTGCCCCGCCAACCATCCACATCTGCATTCCCTCGCCGCGCCAGCGGTGTAGAATCGGCCTATCCATCGCCAGTCATCCCCGGCGGGTTTATGAGCTCTGGCCAAGCACGCGGCGATCCCGCGCGGTCTTCGGCCCCATCCGTGCAGTGGCAACCGGCCTGCGGCACAAAGGACAAGAGAAGCTCACTCCCCTTTTTGTGACCTGATTAAGCCGCCAGGAGTGTTTCATGCCTGATTATCGTTCCAAGACTTCAACCCAAGGCCGCAACATGGCCGGCGCCCGCGCCCTGTGGCGTGCTACCGGGATGAAGGACGAAGACTTCAAGAAACCGATCATCGCCATCGCCAACTCGTTCACCCAGTTCGTCCCAGGCCACGTACACCTGAAGGACCTGGGTCAACTGGTAGCCCGCGAGATCGAACGCGCCGGTGGCGTGGCCAAGGAATTCAACACCATTGCGGTCGATGACGGCATCGCCATGGGCCACGACGGCATGCTGTATTCGTTGCCAAGCCGCGAGATCATCGCCGACGCTGTCGAGTACATGGTCAACGCCCACTGCGCCGACGCCATCGTCTGCATCTCCAACTGCGACAAGATCACCCCCGGCATGCTGATGGCTGCCCTGCGCCTCAACATCCCGGTGATCTTCGTTTCCGGCGGCCCTATGGAAGCCGGCAAGACCAAACTGGCCAGCCACGGCCTGGACCTGGTCGACGCGATGGTCATCGCCGCCGACTCCACAGCTTCCGACGAAAAAGTCGCCGAGTATGAGCGTAGCGCCTGCCCTACCTGCGGTTCGTGCTCGGGCATGTTCACCGCCAACTCGATGAACTGCCTGACCGAAGCCTTGGGCCTGGCCCTGCCAGGCAACGGCTCGACCCTGGCCACCCACGCCGACCGCGAGCAGCTGTTCCTCACTGCCGGTCGCACCATCGTCGAGCTGTGCAAGCGTTACTACCAGGAAAACGACGAGTCGGTACTGCCGCGCAGCATCGCCAACTTCAAAGCGTTCGAGAACGCCATGATGCTCGACATCGCCATGGGCGGTTCGACCAACACCATCCTGCACCTGCTGGCCGCAGCCCAGGAAGGCGAGGTAGCGTTCGACCTGCGCGACATCGACCGCCTGTCGCGCAAGGTGCCGCAGCTGTGCAAAGTGGCGCCGAACATCCAGAAGTACCACATGGAGGATGTGCACCGCGCCGGCGGCATCTTCAGCATCCTCGGCTCGCTGGCCCGCGGCGGCCTGCTGCACACCGACCTGCCGACCGTGCATAGCCGCAGCATGGAAGAGGCCATCGCCAAGTGGGACATCACCCAGACCGATGACGAAGCCGTGCACACCTTCTTCAAGGCAGGCCCGGCCGGCATCCCGACCCAGACCGCGTTCAGCCAGTCGACCCGCTGGGACACCCTGGACGACGACCGTGAAAACGGCTGCATCCGCAGCTTCGAGCACGCCTACTCGCAAGAGGGTGGCCTGGCTGTGCTGTACGGCAACATCGCGGTAGACGGCTGCGTGGTGAAAACCGCCGGGGTCGACGAGTCGATCCACGTGTTCGAAGGCACCGCCAAGATTTTCGAAAGCCAGGACAGCGCCGTGCGCGGTATCCTCGCTGACGAAGTGAAGGCCGGCGACATCGTCATCATCCGTTACGAAGGCCCTAAAGGCGGCCCGGGCATGCAAGAGATGCTCTACCCGACCTCGTACCTGAAGTCCAAAGGCCTGGGCAAGGCATGCGCGCTGCTCACCGACGGTCGCTTCTCCGGTGGTACCTCGGGCCTGTCGATCGGCCACGCCTCGCCGGAGGCTGCCGCTGGCGGCGCCATCGGCCTGGTACGCGACGGCGACAAGGTGCTGATCGACATCCCGAACCGTGCGATCAACCTGCTGGTCAGCGACGAGGAACTGGCTCACCGCCGTGTCGAGCAGGACAAAAAAGGCTGGAAACCGGCTGAGGTGCGCCCACGCAAGGTGACTACCGCGCTGAAGGCTTACGCCTTGCTGGCCACCAGTGCCGACAAGGGTGCCGTGCGTAACAAGGCGATGCTCGAAGGGCTGTGAGGCTCTGAAGGGCTGAAAGAACAACCGGCGCCTCAGGCGCTAATGCTGTTCACTCAAGCCTTAGAGCCCAGGCTTGCGGTCGAAAAATCCGATACCAGTGATCTGGTTTCGGATTTTTTTTGGGGTTCAATTTGAGCCTTTTAGCGCCTGGGAGATCGAGCGCCGCCCGCGCGGCGCATCGCGAGCTTTGCTCGCTCCTACGTTTGTTTCGGGCCAATTATGCCTGCGGAATTTGCGCGCGGACGCCTTTGTGCATGGCGCGGTATCGCGTCGTATGAACCAGGCGGTCGCGCGCGTCTGCCACAGGCGTTACTGGCCCGAAACAAACGTAGGAGCGAGCGCAGCTCGCGATGCGCCGCGCGGGCGGCGCTCGATCTGCGCTCCACCGAAGAGCTCCCGCCGAGCCTCTAGGCTTAAATCAACAGCATTAGCACCCCTGGCGCCGGTTTTATCGCCTGCGCCGTGGCGCAACGAACACCCGGCCTACTGAATCTGCTCCGGTGTGACGATCACCCAGTTCTTGTCCGCCGTCACCGGCAACCCTTCCTTTGCCTGAGCGGCTGCGTTCTTGGCAATCATGCCGTTGAGCTGATCCATGTACTTGGCCTTGCGATTGATCCACAGGTGAATGCCACCCTTGTTCACATCTACCCCGTGGAACTGCATGTAACCATCGCTGGTGGGTGTATCGCCGCCCACCAGCACCGGCTTTTTCCATTCATCGATGTAAGTGAGGATGGCCGCTTGCTTGCCTGCCATCCAGGTAGCCGGTGTCCACAGGTAAGGGGTGAGCTCCAGCCCTTCGTTGGCTTTGGGGTCATAGTGCCCGGCACTGATTTGCTTGCGGGCGGTGGTCAGCTCGCCATTGGCGCGGTCCTTCAGCAGCAGGCTAACGCCTATCACATTCTGCGGTTTGACGTTGTAGCCGTACTTGGGGTCGGAAGCGACCATGCGCACCAGCTCCTCGGAGGCCGCCGACACCACGTACACCTCAATACCGTTCTCCATCAGCTTGTTATACAGCTCGGCCTGGCCAGTGAAGACCTTCGGCGGCTGCACCTCGATGGCTTTTACCTGGTCGCCTTCGAAATAAGTGCTGGGGATCGGCTTGGCCGAGGCCATCAGCTCGTCGACCTGAGCCTTCAGCTCCTTGAGCGTGAAACCTGCAAACACCTGTGCCACCCACGGGTAGCAGACCATGTCGTCGATCTCGCACAGGCGGTAGTAGTAGCTGAACAGGCTTTCCTTGTGCTCGGCAGTGTCTTTGAAGGGGATCAGCTTCAGCGACGGGTCGAGCTTTTCGCGCGTCAGCAAACCCTTGTTCTCCATGAACGGCAGTAACGCTTCTTCGAGATCGAAGCGGTAGCTGGTGTTGTCCATATCGAACACTGCGTAATTACCCTTGTGGGCATTGGCGGTGATCATGGTATCGAGTTGCTTGGCCGCTTCGGCGGGCCAGTGCTTGAGCTCGGTGGCGAAGCTTTGGACAGAAAACAATAGCGACACACCTAGAGCGATGGTTTTCGGCGCGAACTTCATGGGGGATCTCCTGAAATGACCTGGAAACGCTAGTCCATCATGCCCAACCCTTGGACCCTGACAGCGACCCATATAAAACCGTAAACGTCCTGTTCATTGCCAGGAGCGACCTTGTGTTATTCCATAAGCGACTAAGCAAATTACCTTTGGGTATAAATTCGTTTGTTTTCAGACTGTTAGCATTTGCTTTCGTAATCGCTCACAGAGGCGATGCCTCGTATGCTTTTTCCTGGAGCTTCAATGAATCTGCCGCTATCTCTTAACCTGCTGGCATTCCTGGCCTTGCTGCTGGGCCTGGCACAAACCCGCCGCACCCAGTGGACCCTGGCCAAAAAAGTGCTGCTGGGCCTGGCACTGGGGGTGGCATTCGGCTTGGTGCTGCACACCCTCTACGGCGCAGGCAACCCAGTACTCAAGGCCACCATCAGCTGGCTCGACCTGGTCGGCAACGGCTATGTCGGCCTTTTGCAGATGATCGTCATGCCGCTGATCTTCGCCTCGATCCTCAGCGCCGTGGCCAGGCTGCACAATGCCTCCTCCCTGGGCCGCATCAGCGTGCTCACCATCGGCACGCTGCTGCTGACCACTGCCATTGCCGCGCTGATCGGCATTGTTCTGACCAACCTGTTCGGCCTGAGCGCCCAGGGCCTGGTGGCCGGCGCTCAGGAAAGCGCCCGCATGCAGGTTATCCACAGCGACTACGCGGGCAAGGTCGCCGACCTGAATGTCCCACAGCTGCTGCTGTCGTTCATCCCCAGTAACCCCGTGGGCGACCTGGCCAGAGCCAAGCCCACCTCGATCATCAGCGTGGTGATCTTCGCGGTATTCGTTGGCCTGGCTGCGCTGCAATTGATCAAGGACGATGCCCAGAAGGGTGAGCGCGCCCTGACGGCCATCGATACCCTGCAGGCTTGGGTGATGCGCCTGGTACGGGTGGTGATGAAGCTCACGCCCTACGGCGTGCTGGCGCTGATGGCCAAAGTGGTAGCCAGTTCGAACCTGCAAGACATCCTCAAGCTCGGCAGTTTCGTGCTGGTGTCATACCTTGGCCTGGCGCTGATGTTTGTGGTTCACGGCATCATCCTCGCCGCTACCGGCGTGAGCCCATTGCGCTTCTTGCGCAAGGTCTGGCCAGTGCTGACCTTTGCCTTCACCAGCCGTTCCAGCGCTGCCAGCATCCCGCTGAACATCGAGGCGCAAACCCGCCGGCTGGGTATACCCCAATCGATCGCCAGCTTCAGCGCGTCGTTCGGCACCACCATTGGCCAAAATGGCTGCGCTGGCCTCTACCCTGCCATGCTGGCCGTGATGGTGGCTCCGGCGGTGGGTATCGACACCTTCGACCCGCTGTGGATCGCGACCCTGGTGGCGATCGTGACGTTGAGCTCGGTGGGGGTTGCCGGCGTGGGTGGCGGTGCGACCTTCGCCGCGCTGATCGTACTGCCGGCCATGGGCCTGCCGGTCGAGCTGGTAGCCCTGTTGATTTCGGTGGAGCCGCTGATCGACATGGGCCGCACGGCGTTGAACGTCAATGGCTCGATGACTGCGGGCGTGGTGACCAGCCAGTTGCTCAAACAAACCGACAAGGCCGTGCTGGCCGACGATGAGCATGCCGAACTGAGCCACACCTAAGAACACGCGGGGCCGTCAGGCGGCCCCTAGCCTTTCACTTCTTGTCCCAGACCTCGAAATGATAAGCAGGCTTGCCTTCCTCAGCCTGCTCGTCACTGGAAATGCGCTGCCACTGGCTTTCACTGAACTCAGGAAAAAAGGCATCCCCCTCAGGCGCCAGTTCGACACGTGTGAGGTACATGCGGCTCACCAGCCCCTTTTCCAGAGCCTGCTGGTACAACTGTGCCCCGCCAATCAGCATCAGCTCATCAACGCCTTGCTCGAGCGCCCATTGCTCGGCCCGCGCCACAGCGGCTTCGAGGGAAGTGAACACTTCAGCCCCCGGCAGCTCCAAATCAGGCTGGCGAGTGACCACGATATTCAACCGCCCCGGCAACGGCCGGCCCAGCGAATCCCAGGTCTTGCGCCCCATGATGATGGGCTTGCCCAGGGTGGTGGCCTTGAAATACTTGAAGTCCCCCGGCAGGTGCCAGGGCATGGAGTTGTCGATGCCGATCACACGGTTCTGAGCGTGCGCCGCGATCAGGCTGAGGGGGAGTGATGTATTCATGCCAGCGAGGATAGCACCGGCTGTGTGGGTTATGCTTCTGCCCTGAACCATGCGATGGAAGACGTTGTGACTGCACCGACTGCATTGGACAAGCGCTGGCTCACCGAAGCGGTGCGCCTGCGCGAAGAACACGCAGGCCTGCTGGACGATCAGGAGGCCAACCGCCACGCCCGCCAACTGGGTGGCGACCTGGCAACGCGCATCGAAACCCGCGCGTTGTGGCTGGCAGAACGCGATGGCATGAGAACTGCCTTGAGCCACTGGAAACAAGGCGCACGCCTGGCGTTGCTGGCCTTGATGCTGATGGCTATTTTCAGCGGTGCCGGCCTTGCCTTCGCTGCCTTGGGCGACGGCCTACGCCCGGTCAACGTGTTCTGGGCGCTTGGCAGCCTGCTTGGGCTGAACCTACTGACGCTGCTGGGTTGGGCCGTGGGTTTTACCGTGAGCGGCGAACACGGCGCCAGCCTCGGCCGCCTGTGGTTGTGGTTGAGCGAACGCTTCGCCCGGGATGCCAAGGCTGCGCACCTGGCGCCAGCGCTCTTGGTGCTGCTGCAACGCCAGCGCCTGAACCGCTGGTTGCTCGGTGCACTGGTGCACAGCTTGTGGCTGCTGGCGATGCTGGCCGCCCTGGCCATGCTGTTGGCGTTGCTGGCTACCCGACGCTACGGCTTTGTCTGGGAAACCACGCTGCTGGCCGCCGCGCCATTCATCCACCTCACCCAAGCGCTGGGCGCGCTTCCGGCATTGCTGGGTTTCGCTGTACCCAATGAAGCCATGATACGCGCCAGCGGCGACAGCCTGCCTGCTCTGGATATCGCCCGCCAGGCCTGGGCCAGCTGGTTGCTTGGGGTCGTCCTGGTGTACGGCCTTCTCCCGCGGCTGCTGCTGGCCGCG
This sequence comes from Pseudomonas sp. KCJK9000, assembly GCF_046230725.1. Lineage (NCBI taxonomy): Bacteria > Pseudomonadati > Pseudomonadota > Gammaproteobacteria > Pseudomonadales > Pseudomonadaceae > Pseudomonas > Pseudomonas sp. KCJK9000. Next base: position 17,759 of record NZ_JBJJLN010000027.1, read on the forward strand.
CTGTGCCTGTGGCGCTGGCGCCAAGGCCGCGAGCGGCTGACGCTTGACCTGAGCCTGCCCGGCTATGCGCAGTTGCAGGACAGCCTGATGCCCCGCAGCGAGCGCTTAGGCGTCCAGGATGCCGCGCCGGATGCCTTGCCGCAGTTCCAAGCAGGGGGCCTGGAAAACGCCAGCAGCGGCGCCGTGCTGGTAGGCCTGGAACTGGACGAGCAGCGCGCTTGGCCTCCAGCACTTGCTGAGGCAGTGACCGATGCGGGTGTGCTCGACAGCCGCGCATCACGCAACAAGCTGCTCGAACAGTTCAGCCGCTTCCCGCCGGCACGCCTGGCCATTGCCTGCGACCCGCGGCGCTCGCCTGACAGGGGCAGCTTGGCACTACTCGCAGAGCTGGCACGCCATGCCGGTGCAACGCGGATCTGGCTGCTCCCGGCAGCGCCTGGTCAAGCCCTGGACGGCGCGCGCCTGGATGACTGGCACGATGCGCTAGAGCGCCTGGGCCTCCCCTATGCTGACACATCGCCCCTTGGCTGGCTGGAGCATGGCCATGACTGAGCCGCTGAAATTGGCCGTGGTCGGCCACACCAACGTCGGCAAGACGTCGCTGCTACGCACCCTCACCCGCGACGTGGGCTTCGGTGAGGTTTCGCACCGCGCCAGCACCACGCGCCACGTCGAAGGGGCAAGACTGTCGGTGGATGGCCAAGCGCTGCTGGAGCTCTACGACACCCCTGGCCTGGAAGACGCCATCGCGTTGCTCGACTACCTCGAGCGCCTGGAACGCCCCGGTGAACGCCTGGACGGCCCAGCCCGGGTTGAACGCTTCCTGCAGGGTAGCGAAGCCCGCCAGCGCTATGAGCAGGAGGCCAAAGTGCTACGCCAGCTGCTGGCCAGCGATGCCGGCCTGTATGTGATCGACGCCCGCGAACCGGTGCTGGCCAAGTACCGCGACGAATTGGAAGTGTTGGCCGGTTGCGGCAAACCGTTGCTGCCGGTGCTCAACTTCGTCGCCAGCAGCCAGCACCGTGAGCCGCAATGGCGTGAAGCCCTTGCCAGGCTTGGGCTTCACGCATTGGTGCGGTTCGACAGCGTAGCCCCGCCGGAGGATGGTGAACGGCGGCTGTACGAAAGCCTCGCGCTGCTGCTCGAAGGCGCCCGGCCAGCCCTGCAACGGCTGATCGATGACCAGCAGGCCCAGCGCTTGGCACGCCGCCACAGCGGCAAACGCCTGATTGCCGAACTGCTGCTCGACTGCGCCGCCTGCCGGCGCAGCGTCGAAGCGCAACCGGCGGCCGAAGCCCGTGCCATCGAGGCTTTGCGCGATGACGTGCGCCAACGAGAGCAGCGTTGCGTGCAAGCGCTGCTCAAGCTATATGCCTTTCGCCGGGAAGATGCCGATGCCGGGGACTTGCCATTGCTTGACGGGCGTTGGGGTGATGACCTGTTCAATCCCGAAACCCTGAAGCTGCTAGGGGTACGTTTGGGCAGCGGTGTGGCCGCCGGCGCTGCTGCCGGTGCCGGGGTCGACCTGCTGGTGGGGGGCCTGACCCTCGGCGCAGCTGCGCTAGCAGGTGCGATTGCCGGCGGCGCACTGCAAACGGCGCGTAATTATGGGTCGCGGCTGATGGGCAAACTCAAAGGCCAACGTGAACTGACGGTGGACGACACCGTGCTGCGGTTGCTGGCGCTGCGTCAACAGCAGTTGATGGTGGCATTGGAGCGCCGCGGGCATGCCGCGCAAGGCAGCATCCAGCTGGGCGAGCTGGATGAAAAGGCCTGGCGCGAGGGCAAGCTGCCCGAAGCATTGAACAGGGCACGTGCCCACCCGCAGTGGTCGACCCTAAACCCTGGGGCCAAGCTCAATCAGGCCGAGCGGCAGGAGCAGCTGGAGGCGCTGGTTTCACAGATCTGATTCGACAGTGCCGGCCTCTTCGCGGCGCCTTAAGCCACCAGGCCAAGGTCGTAGTACGGCGCCGTAGGTGCTACGCGCAAACTGCCCTTTTGCTGCAGCAAGGCCCTGCCCCTCGGCACTGAGCGTTGCAGGGCCTCATTTGCGCAGCAGCCGCAGACCGTTGAACACCACCAGCAGGCTCACGCCCATATCGGCGAATACCGCCATCCATAGGGTGGCCATGCCGGCAAAGGTCATGGCCAGGAACAGTGCCTTGATGCCCAGCGCCAGAATGATGTTCTGCTTCAGGATCGTCGCACTCTGGCGCGACAGCCTGATAAACGCTGGGATTTTGCGCAAGTCATCGTCCATCAACGCCACATCGGCAGTCTCGATGGCAGTGTCGGTGCCGGCCGCCGCCATGGCGAAGCCGATTTCGGCCCGGGCCAGGGCTGGCGCGTCGTTGATACCATCGCCCACCATGCCCACGCGATGCCCCTCGGCGTACAACTGTTCGATGCTCTGCAGTTTGTCGGCCGGCAACAGGTTGCCTTCTGCGCGGTCGATTCCTACTTGCGCGGCGATGGCCTGGGCGGTGTGGGGGTTGTCGCCGGTCAGCATGAGCGTCTTGATGCCCAGCGCGTGCAGTTCGGCGATGGCCTGGCGGCTGCTGTCCTTGACGGTGTCGGCCACCGCGAACAGTGCCAACGGCCCGGAACGGTCAAGCAACAGAACCACTGTCTTGCCCTGGCGCTCCAGGGTGTCGAGCTGTGCCTCCAGCGCAGGAGAGCAAAGGCCCAGCTCCTCGACCAAACGGTGGTTGCCCAAGTGATACATTTCGCCGTCGATCACGCCACGCACACCGCGCCCGGCCAGGGCCGCAAACTCGCGGACTTCGCTCAGCAATACATCCTGCGCCTTGGCGAACTGGGCGATGGCCCCCGACACCGGGTGATCGGAACGGTCGGCCAAGCTTGCCGCCAACCCTTGAGCGCGGCCCTCGAACAGCGGGTCGAGCACTTTGGCATCGGTTTGCACCGGTTTACCGTGGGTCAGAGTGCCGGTCTTGTCCAGAGCCAAAAAGTCCAGCTTGCGCCCTCCTTCCAGGTACACCCCGCCTTTGATCAGGATACCTTTGCGTGCGGCTGCGGCCAGGCCGCTGACGATGGTCACCGGCGTGGAAATCACCAACGCACAGGGGCAGGCGACCACCAGCAGCACCAGCGCCCGGTACACCCAATCCATCCAGGCCCCCGCCATGAAAAGCGGTGGGACCACGGCCACAGCCAAGGCAATGATGAATACCGAAGGTGTATAAATGCGTGAGAATCGATCGACGAAGCGCTGAGTGGGCGCACGTGCACCCTGGGCCTGCTCGACGGCCTTGATGATACGCGCCAGTGTCGACTGCCCGGCGGCAGCGGTTACGCGGTATTCCAAGGCGCCGGCCTGGTTGATGGTGCCCGCGAACAACTTGTCGCCGGCTGCTTTTTCCACGGGCAAGCTTTCGCCTGTGATCGGCGCCTGATCGACACTCGATTGCCCGCTGACCACTTCGCCATCCAGGCCGATGCGCTCGCCAGGGCGTACCCGCACCAGGCTACCGAGCGCCACCTCACGCACCTCTACCTCACGCCATTGGCCGTCGGCCTGCTGCACGGTAGCCATGTCCGGCGCCAGTTGCATCAGCCCGCCGATGGCATTGCGCGCTCGATCGAGGGACCGGGCTTCGATCAGTTCTGCGACGTTGAACAGCACCATGACCATCGCAGCTTCCGGCCATTGGCCAATCAGCACGGCGCCAGTCACTGCGATGCTCATCAGCGCATTGATGTTGAGATTGCGGTTCTTCAGGGCAATCCAGCCCTTTTTGTAAGTGCCCAGGCCACAGCCGAGAATCGCTGCGAGCGCAAGCATGGCGACCAACCACTGCGGTGCAACACCAGCGAAATGCACAATTTCCGCGGCGATGGCGGCCACACCCGACAAAGCCAGTGGCCACCAGTGCGCCTTATGCGGTTGAACCGCCATGGCGCTGCCATCGTCATCGGCCTGAAGTGGCTCGGCCTGCATACCGAGGCTGGCGATGGCCTGCTCGATTTGACCCGTGCCGTCCAAGGTATGGCGCACACCAAGGATGCGGTTGATCAGATTGAACTCCAGCTGCTCGATGCCTGGGAGCTTGGCGAGTTTGTCCTGGATCAGGGTCTGCTCGGTTGGGCAATCCATGGCGTCGATGCGAAAACGGCTGAGCCGAGCATGGCTGCTGGCCTCGGGGCGCAATTGCACCTTGGCTGGCGCTGCTTCGGCGCCGCAGCAGCTATGGCTATGGTGATCGTGCGGGTGGTCATGACTGACAGGCTGGTTCATGGGGCATCCTTAACTTGGGCCTGTTGCCAATTGAACACCCTGTAGCCACTATAGGGTCAAGCCACCGCTTGGAGATTGCCTGATGAAGATTGGAGAACTGGCCAAAGCCACCGATTGCGCCGTGGAAACCATCCGATATTACGAGCGCGAGCAACTGCTGCCGGCCCCGGCGCGTAGTGAAGGCAACTACCGGCAATACACCCAAGCCCACGTCGAACGGCTGACCTTCATCCGCAACTGCCGAACCCTGGACATGACCCTGGAGGAGATTCGCAGCCTGCTCCAGCTACGCGACAGCCCCGAGGATGCGTGCGGCAGCGTCAATGCGCTGATCGATGAGCACATCGTGCATGTGCAGGCGCGGATCGATGGTTTGGTGGCATTGCAGGAGCAGTTGGTGGAGCTGCGGCGGCGCTGCAACGCGCAGGGGACGGAATGCGCGATCCTGCAGCGATTGGAGACGAACGGGGCGGTATCGGTGCCGGATACGGAGCATTCACACGTAGGGCGCAGCCACGGGCATTGAGCCATGAGCGTCGCGGGTAGACCCGTTTGCACAGGGCAACGGGTTTAGCCACGAACAGGCCCATCAGGCGATGAAGACCTGTTAGACCGCCATGGGCGCGGTCATCGGCGCATGGTGCTCATACCCTTCCAGGCTGAAGTCGCTCGGCTCGATCAATTCCAGCCACTGCGGCTCGTACTTGCCGGTCTTGGCGAACTCCGGCACGCGATCGCTGATTACCAGCCTCGGCGCTTGCAGCGGCTCGCGCTTGAGCTGCTCGTTGAGCATGTCCAGATGGTTCTCATACACATGGGCATCGCCGATGAAATAGGTGAACCAGCGTGGGGTGTAACCAGTCAGGCGGCCAAACAGCGACAGCAGCGCCGCGCCCTCGGTGAGGTTGAACGGCGTACCGAGGCCAAGGTCGTTGGAGCGAATGTACAGGGTCAAGGAGATTTCCTTGGTCTCGACATTCGGGTGGAATTGGTAAAGCAGGTGGCACGGGGGTAAGGCCATTTCGTCCAGCTGCGCGCAGTTCCAGCCGTGGAACAGGATGCGCCGGCTACCCGGATCGTTGGCGATGGTGTCCAGGCACTGGCGCACCTGGTCGATGGCCTTGTACAGCACCACGAACGCCTGGCCGTCTTCTTCATCCTGGGCGATACGGCGGAAACCGGCCTTTTCGGCCATTTCGATGGCAGCCAGGTTGCTCAGCGCAATACGCTTGTAGCCCGGCCACTGGCGCCATTGCACGCCATAGATTTCGCCAAGGTCGTCATGGCCCTGGCGGAACGGGTTGGCCAGCCACTGAGCGTTTTCGTTGGCGTTCTGATCCCAGACCTTGCAGCCCAGCTCGCGGAACTCTCCGGCGTTTTTCACGCCACGTAGAAAGCCCACCATCTCGCCAATCGCCGACTTGAACGCCAGCTTGCGCGTGGTGACGGCCGGGAAACCCTTCTGCAGGTCGAAACGCAGCATCGCGCCCGGCAGGCTGATGGTACGGATACCGGTACGGTTGCCTTGCAGCGTACCGTTTTCGATGACGTCGCGGACCAGGTCCAGATACTGTTTCATGGCTTACCTGTAGCAAAAACGGCAGGGGGATCACCCCTGCCGTGGGAATAATCAGGCGGGTTTCGCCGTGGGTTTGCGATTATAAGCCCACCAGATGAGGCCAAGGCCAGCCAGGATCATCGGCACGCAAAGAATCTGACCCATGGTCAGCCAGCCCCAGGCGATGTAACCGAGCTGCGCGTCCGGCACCCGGACGAATTCCACGATGAAGCGGAAAATGCCGTAGAACAGCGCGAACATACCGGAAACAGCCATGGTAGGCCGCGGTTTACGCGAGAACAGCCAGAGAATGACGAACAGCGCTACGCCTTCCAGGGCGAACTGGTAGAGCTGCGACGGGTGACGCGGCAACTGCGCTGGGTCGCTGAACGGCGGGAAGATCATCGCCCACGGTACATCGGTGGGCTTGCCCCATAGCTCGGCGTTGATGAAGTTGCCGATACGCCCAGCGCCCAGACCGATCGGCACCAGCGGCGCGACGAAGTCCATCAGTTCGAAGAACGACTTGTTGTTACGTTTGCCAAACCACAACGCAGCCAGCATCACCCCGATGAAGCCACCGTGGAACGACATGCCACCCTTCCACACTTCGAAGATCAGCGTCGGATTGGCCAGGTAGGCGTGCAGATCGTAGAACAACACATACCCCAGGCGCCCACCGACGATCACCCCCATCGACAGCCAGAACACCAGGTCGGACAGTTTCTCCCGGCTCCAGGTTGGGTCAAAGCGGTTGAGCCGGCGAGAAGCCAGTAGCCAGGCGCCACCAATGCCAACCAGGTACATCAGGCCGTACCAGTGGATTTTCAGCGGCCCGAGGGCAACGGCCACGGGGTCTATCTGCGGGTAAGGCAGCATGCAAGTTCCTCTTGATTCAAATCAGAAAGCTGAGGCCGACGCAGAACAGCAAGGCTGCGAACAGGCGTTTCAAAAGACGGGGCGACAGCTTGTGCGCCAGGCGTGCGCCAAAGCGCGCGAAAAACATACTGGTCACGGCAATGCCAACTAGCGCCGGTAGGTATACGAAACCCAGGCTGTGGGGCGGCAAGTGCGGGTCGTGCCAGCCCAGCAGCATGAAGCTCAGCGCACTGGCTAAAGCGATTGGCAGACCGCAGGCCGATGAAGTTGCCACTGCCCTCTGCATCGGCAGGCCGCGCCAGGTCAGAAACGGCACGGTCAGCGAACCGCCACCAATGCCGAAGATCGCCGATGCCCAGCCGATCACCCCACCGGCACCGATCAGGGCTGGCTTGCCAGGCAGAGCACCACTGGCTTTGGGCTTGAGATCCAGAGCCATCTGCGCAGCGATGATCAAGGCGAACACACCGATGATCTTCTGCAACTGCGGGCCCTGGATCAGCGAAGCGGTCTTGGCGCCGACGCCGGCTCCCAAGAGGATGCCGAGCGTCATCCAGGCGAATATCGGCCACTGTACCGCGCCCTTGCGATGGTGCTCGAGCACGGCGTTGATCGAGGTGAAGACGATGGTAGCCAGCGAAGTGCCGACTGCCAGATGTGTCAGCACCGAGGCGTCGAAGCCTTGCAAGGTGAAGCTGAACACCAGCACTGGCACGATGATGATGCCGCCGCCCACGCCGAACAGCCCTGCCAATACCCCAGCACAGGCGCCCAACAGTAGATAGAGCACGAATTCCATTCGTCTTTCCCGAGAAAACAATCCGGCATGGTAACGGAAGCCGGGCACGGGGCTCTAGTGAACTCTGTGACAGGATGGCTCGATATCCGCGCAGCCGGTACAGTGGCCGAAAACACAGAGGCTCAACCGATGTGCCTGATCATATTCGCCTGGCGCCCAGGGCATGCCCTGCCGCTGGTCGTCGCCGCCAACCGCGACGAGTTCTATGCCCGCCCGGCCCAGGCCTTGGCGGCCTGGGAAGATGCACCTGGGGTGTACGCTGGGCGCGATTTGCAGGCCGGTGGCACATGGCTGGGTGTCGGCCCTCAGGGGCGCTTTGCTGCGTTGACCAACATTCGCGACCCCGGGCAGGTGCCGGGGCCACGCTCGCGGGGCGAATTGGTAGCGGCGTATCTGCAAGGCGAACTGGGAGTGCAGAGCTACCTCGACCGGGTTGCCAGCCGCAGCGGGCAGTATTCAGGTTTCAACCTGCTGGTGGGGGATGCCCAGCATCTGGGCTACCTGAATGCCCGAGACATGGCGCCCCGCTTGCTGCAGGCCGGGGTTTACGGGCTTTCCAATGCCGGGCTGGATACGCCGTGGCCGAAACTCGTCAAAGCACGTACAGGGCTGCAGGGGCTGCTTGATAGAGCCGACCCCCAGCGCCTGCTGACGTTACTGGCAGACCAAGAGCAGCCGCCGGACGCTGAACTACCGGAAACCGGCGTGGGGATCGCGACAGAGAAGTTGCTGTCGAGCGTATTCATCGCCAGCCAAACCTATGGCACACGGGCAAGCACGGTGTTGATCGTGGATGATCGAGGGAGAAGGCGGCTGGTGGAGCGCAGTTTCGGGCCCTTTGGTGGGCATCTCGGGGGAGTCAGCTTGCACGTGTGAGGCTGTTGGCGCCGGCCTCTTCACGGGCGTGCGTTCACAGGCAACGCATCGTGTCTGAAGGCTGCGCTCGAACTACGCAAGCAGGCGTGCCCGCGAATCACCACCTGCGGTTAAAGAGGTTTGTTGGTCCCAGGCCCGATCATGCGCGCCAGGCCGAGGTTTTTCAGGGCCAGTTGCAGCGAACTGTGGATGACTTGCGGGTTGTCATGGCTCAAGGCCTCGGCCAGCAGCTCCTTGGCCTTGCCCAGGTTCACCTGGCGCAGCATCCACTTCACCTTAGGCAAGTTGGTGGCGTTCATCGACAGGCTGTCGAAGCCCATGGCCATCAACAAAATGGCCGCCGCCGGGTCACCGGCCATTTCGCCGCAGATGCTCACAGGCTTACCCTCGCCATGGGCATCGCGCACCACGGTATTGAGCGCTTGCAGTACCGCCGGGTGCAGGTAGTCATAAAGGTCGGCGACCCGCGGGTTGTTGCGGTCCACCGCCAACAAGTACTGGGTCAGGTCGTTGGAACCAACCGACAGGAAGTCCACCTGCCGCGCCAGCTCCTTGGTCTGGTACACCGCCGCCGGGATTTCCACCATCACGCCAACTGGCGGCATAGGGACGTCGGTGCCTTCGTCGCGCACCTCGCCCCAGGCACGGTGAATCAGGTGCAGGGCTTCTTCCAGCTCGTGAATGCCGGAAATCATCGGCAGCAGAATGCGCAGGTTGTTCAGGCCCTCGCTGGCCTTGAGCATGGCGCGCGTCTGCACCAGAAAAATTTCCGGATGGTCGAGGGTGACACGAATGCCGCGCCAGCCAAGAAACGGGTTTTCTTCCTTGATGGGGAAGTAGGAAAGCGCCTTGTCGCCACCAATGTCGAGGGTACGCATGGTCACCGGCAGCGGGTGGAAGGCCGCCAGTTGCTCGCGGTAGATCGCCAACTGCTCCTTCTCGCTGGGGAAGCGCTGGTTGATCATGAACGGCACTTCGGTGCGGTACAGGCCAACCCCTTCGGCCCCGCGCTGCTGAGCACGGGCCACGTCAGCAAGCAAGCCGGTGTTGACCCACAGCGGCATACGATGGCCGTCCGGGGTTACACACGGCAGTTCGCGCAAGGCATCAAGGCCCTGCGCCAGCTGGCGCTCTTCCTCGACCACGTCACTGTATTGCTTGCGCAGCACGTCGCTGGGGTTGGTGAACACCTCGCCCTTGTAGCCGTCGACGATCATCTCGATGCCGTCGACCTTCGAATACGGCAGGTCGACCAGACCCATCACCGTTGGAATGCCCATGGCACGGGCAAGGATGGCGACGTGGGAGTTGCCCGAGCCCAATACCGACACCAGGCCAACGAGCTTGCCTTCGGGCACTTCGCCGAGCATCGCCGGGGTCAGCTCTTCACTGACCAGGATGGTGTTGTCGGCATACACCAACGATTGCGCGCGCGCTTGTTGCAGATACGCCAGCAGACGACGCCCAAGGTCCTTGACGTCCGAGGCGCGCTCGCGCAGGTAGTCGTCGTCCATCAGCTCGAAGCGGTTGACGTGCTCGCCGACCACCTGGCGCAGAGCGCCCTGTGCCCACTGGCCAGTCTTGATCACTTCGATCACTTCACCACCCAGGGCGGCGTCTTCGAGCATCATCAGGTACACATCGAACAGCGCGCGCTCTTCCGGGCGTAGCTGGGTCGCCAGCTTGGCCGACAGCTTGCGCATGTCTTCACGCACACCCTCCAGGGCATTGTGGAACAGCTTCAGCTCGGCATCGATATCCTCGACGGTCTTGTCTGGCACCACCTCCAGGTCAGCCGGTGGCAGCATCACCACGGCCCGACCGACCGCGGCGCCCGGCGAGCCCGGCACCCCGACGAAGCGTGCTTCCTGAATACCTTTGCCCTGGCGCCCCAGGCCACGGATCGAGCCGGTGGCCTCGGCATGGGCGATGACGCCAGCGAGCTGGGCACTCATGGTGACCAGGAAAGCTTCTTCGCCTTCGTCGAACTGACGGCGCTCTTTCTGCTGGATGACCAGTACACCGACGACGCGGCGGTGGTGGATGATCGGCGCACCGAGGAACGAGGCGAATCGCTCTTCACCGGTTTCGGCGAAATAGCGATAGCGTGGGTGGGCGGCAGCGTCTTCCAGGTTCAGCGGCTCTTCGCGGGTACCGACCAGGCCAACCAGGCCCTCATTGGGTGCCATGCTAACTTTGCCGATGGAGCGCTTGTTCAGGCCTTCGGTGGCCATCAGCACGAAACGGTTGGTTTCCGGGTCGAGCAGGTACACCGAGCAGACCTGGCTGCCCATGGCCTCCTTGACGCGCAAGACAATGATCCCCAACGCCGTCTTGAGATCTTTGGCGGAGTTCACTTCCTGGACGATCTTGCGCAGCGTATTGAGCATGGCTCGGGGTCGAACTCCGTCGTCAGTCGCGCGTCAAAAGACGCGGTGCAAGCTCTTTCAGGGCTCGGCGGTAGACTTCACGCTTGAACGTCACCACCTGGCCCAGCGGGTACCAATAGCTGACCCAACGCCAGCCGTCGAACTCAGGCTTGCCGGTCAGGTCCATCCGCACCCGTTGTTCATTGCTCACCAGGCGCAGCAAAAACCACTTTTGCTTCTGGCCAATGCACAGCGGTTGGCTGTGCGTGCGGACCAGCCGCTGGGGTAAACGATAACGCAACCAGCCGCGGGTGCAGGCAAGAATTTCCACATCATCGCGTTCAAGGCCAACTTCTTCGTTCAGCTCGCGGTACAGGGCATCTTCCGGCGACTCATCAGGGTTGATGCCACCCTGGGGAAATTGCCAGGCATCCTGGTTGATCCGTCGAGCCCATAGCACCTGCCCGGCATCATTCGTGAGAATGATTCCGACATTGGGGCGAAAACCATCCGGGTCGATCACGGCAGCAACCTCGCAAACGCATGTCACCGCATTGTTCCACAAAGCCTGCGAGCGCAGCAACGCGCCCGCCAAGCTTATCTGCAGCGCGGTGATAACTACGTATTCTGTATTCTGCGGGCTGACTATGAAGGATTGAGCATTGATGCTCTGGCCGCTTGGCGAGTAAACCGGCTCCTACGGGCGCTGCAGCGCAGATATGCCTGCAGGAGCGGGTTTACCTGGGAAGAAACCGGCGGCCCGTCAGACGGGCTTGGCGCCCATCAGGCCGGCGATGGACAGCAAGCACACTCCACTGAACACGGCCAAGGCCAGGGTAAACCGAAGCCCCGTCACCTCAGCCTTGCGCAGGCGGTTGAGCCGTACCAGCAACCACCAAACGGCAAAGGCACCGAGGGTATATAGAACACTGGAGGCCAGCAGCCACGTCTGCCCCAGCGGCCAACCCACAAGATGCACCAGCCACCAGCCGGTGAACGGCATGCTCAGCAAGCAAACGCCCATCACCAGCCAGACGAACACCAGCGGCCGGCGCAGCAACCTGGCATAGGCTTGGGCGTCGCCGCGGCGGCGCGCACGCACGGTCCAGATCGCCAGGCCCAAGGCGCAGAGCAGTAACACTGCAGTAGCGGCGATGTGCAAGGCCTTGAGGGTAGTCAGGTGTTCCATGGGTTCACATCCTTGAGCGATAAGCCAAGCTTAGCCGCTCAACCCAGGAACAGCTTGTACGCCGGGTTGTCGGTTTCGTCCCAATACGGATAGCCAATCTTGGCCAGTGCCGCCGGCACCAGGTGACGCTCCTCCTCCGGCACCTGCAGGCCAGCGACCACCCGCCCGTCTGCCGCGCCATGGTTGCGGTAGTGGAACATCGAGATGTTCCAGCGCCCGCCCAACTTGGTCAGGAAGTTGAACAGCGCCCCTGGGCGCTCAGGGAACTCGAAGCGCAGCACCATCTCGTCACTGGCACCCGCTGAGTGCCCACCGACCATATGGCGGATGTGCAGCTTGGCCAGCTCATTGTCGGTCAGGTCGGTCACTGGGAAGCCCTGGTCGATCAGGTTCTGCACCAGCGCCGCTCGCGGGTCGTTTTCTGGATGGGTCTGCACGCCAACGAAGATGTGCGCCTCGTCGGAGGTATGCTTGCGGTAATTGAATTCGGTGATCTGGCGCTTGCCAATGGCCTCGCAAAAGGCTTTGAAGCTACCTGGGCGCTCAGGGATGGTCACGGCGATGATGGCTTCGCGCTTCTCGCCAAGCTCGGCACGCTCGGCCACGTGGCGCAGGCGATCGAAGTTGACATTGGCGCCGGAATCGATGGCCACCAGCGTCTGCCCAGTCACGCCCTTGAGTTCGACGTACTTTTTGATGCCCGCTACCCCCAATGCACCGGCAGGTTCGGTGATCGAGCGGGTATCGTCATAGATATCCTTGATAGCCGCACAGATTTCATCGGTGCTGACCGTCACCACCTCATCCACGTGATGGCGGCAGATATCGAAGGTGTGCTGGCCGATCTGCGCTACCGCCACGCCATCGGCGAACAGCCCCACCTGCGGCAGCACCACGCGCTCACCAGCCGCCATGGCAGCTTGCAGGCAGTTGGAGTCGTCCGGCTCCACGCCGATCACCTTGATTTCCGGGCGCAGGTACTTCACATAGGCCGCGATACCGGCAATCAGGCCACCGCCGCCCACTGGCACGAAGATCGCGTCCAGTTGCCCTGGGTGCTGACGGAGGATTTCCATCGCCACCGTGCCTTGCCCGGCAATCGTATGCGGGTCGTCATAGGGATGGATGTAGACGAAGCCCTTTTCCTCGACCATTTTCAGCGAATAGGCAAGCGCCTCAGGGAAGGAGTCGCCATGCAGCACTACCTTGCCGCCGCGCGAGCGTACACCTTCAACCTTGATTTCCGGGGTGGTCTTGGGCATCACGATGGTGGCTTTGATGCCCAGCTCACGGGCCGCCAAAGCCAGGCCTTGGGCATGGTTGCCAGCCGAGGCGGTGACCACGCCACGGGCCAGTTCTTGCGGGGTGAGCTGCGCCAGCTTGTTGTACGCGCCACGGATCTTGAACGAGAACACCGGCTGCAGGTCTTCGCGTTTGAGCAGAATCTGGTTGCCCAGGCGTTTGCTCAACTGCCCAGCGCTGTGCAGGGGTGTTTCCACAGCGACGTCGTAGACGCGCGAGGTGAGGATCTTCTTGACGTACTGTTCGAGCATCGGAGCATCACTGGCCGCGGGACAAGGCCTGCGAGTCTACCCCAGCGCTACGTCGGGCGACCACAGCAAAGCCGCCCGAGCCGTTATACTAGGCTCCTTTCATTACCGCCCCCGCCCCCTCTCGGAGCCCGCATGACCCAGGACCAACTCAAACAGGCCGTCGCCCAGGCCGCTGTCGACTTCATTCTGCCGAAGCTGGATGAAAAAAGCGTCGTCGGCGTCGGCACCGGTTCGACCGCCAACTTCTTCATCGACGCCCTGGCCCAGCACAAGAGCGCATTCGATGGCGCGGTGGCCAGCTCCGAGGCCACGGCCCAACGCCTGAAAGGCCATGGCATCCCGGTCTATGAGCTGAACAGCGTCAGCGAGTTGGAGTTTTATGTCGACGGTGCCGACGAGAGCGATGCCCACCTGAACCTGATCAAAGGTGGCGGTGCGGCCCTGACCCGCGAGAAAATCGTAGCGGCGGTGGCCAAGACCTTCATCTGCATCGCCGACGGCAGCAAGCTCGTGCCAGTGCTGGGTGCCTTCCCGCTGCCGGTCGAGGTAATCCCCATGGCGCGCAGCCATGTGGCCCGTCAGTTGGTCAAGCTCGGCGGCGACCCTGTGTACCGTGAGGGCGTTGTGACCGACAATGGCAACGTCATCCTCGACGTGCACAACCTGCAAATCACCAATCCAGTAGAGCTCGAAGCCCAGATCAACGCCATCGTCGGCGTGGTGACCAACGGCCTGTTCGCCGCGCGCCCGGCAGACCTGCTGCTGCTGGGTACTGCCGAAGGGGTGAAAACGCTCAAGGCCGATTAACCGCTGAGCGGATGTCTTCGCCATCCTTTGGCGGCCGCTTCGTGACTAAAGCCGCTCCTACACGCTAGTGCTCGCCTCTGGCGCACTACTAGAGGGGCGGCTCTACCCGCAAAAAGGCCCGAACAGGCAATCAGTCAGCGGGCTGCTTGAACACGTAAAAAAGGTTCGGCTCGCTGACCAGGTACAAAGTGCCGGCCTCGTCCATGGCAATTCCCTCAGCCTGAGGCACTGATGCCTTCAGCCCCTGCAGCCCCCTGTGCAAAGACAGCGTACTTAGCGGCTGCCCATGGGCATCGAGCTCAAGCACCAGGCGCGATTCGTCCGAGAGCGCCAGTAGGTGGCCACTGCGCTCATCGAACTGCAAGCTGGAAAGGTCGCGCACGAACAACCGCGCATCACGCTTGCGGTCCTGCACCACATGCACCGCATAAGGGCGCTCCGGGTTCTGATGCGGAAAGCCATGTATCTCATAGATGAGCATGGGGTCGCGTTCCTTGGCCACGAACAAGCGCTGGCCTGCAGAATCGTACGCCAGCCCCTCAAAGCCCTTGTTGCCATTGAGGCCGATTCCCAGGCTCATCTGTTCGGCATCGGCCGCATCCAGAAACGGCGTGTCATCGTCAAGGCGGACCCGGATCAACCGCTGCTGGCGCTCATCGGAGATCACGTAGCTGCCAGGCCCTACATACTCCACGGCCTCGGGATCACCAAAGCCGGTCAACGGCACCCGGCGCAGAATACGCCCCTCCAGCGACAGTTCGAGCAGCTCCGAACGGGCATTGGTTACGGTGAACAGGGTTTTACGGTCAGGGTCGTAGGTCAGAGCTGAAATATCGTCGTCCAACCCCTCGATTGGCTGCGCTTCCACGGCCACTTGGTAACGATCCAAGCGCATGCCCTGCTCAGGCGGCTGCCACCAGCTTTTTACGTTGAACCAGCCGCGCTCGAACAGGCGCAACTCCTGGGCAGCCAAGCCCAGGATCAGCAGCCCAGCAAGCAGAAGGATCACTGACAGATGAAACAGGCGACGCATGGCAAGAGTCTCGACGGGGTGGTTGCGGATCAAACCATGGACGACTGAAGCGAAGCTTAATGTAGGAAGATTCCAGCTTCATTGCTGTTTTTTCTTGAACCGATAGAACAGGTTCGGCTCGCTGACCATATACAGGTTGCCCTGATCATCCAAGGTCACGCCTTCGGCACGCGGGATGGTGCTTTGCAGGCCGTTGAAGCCCCCCAGCAGCGTCATGAAACTTACCTGCCGAGCTTGTTCATCGAGTTCCAAAAGCATGTTCGAGTCAGCCGACAGCACGAGCAGGTGGCCCGTACGTGGGTCGACGGCCAAGGCTGACAGGTTGCGCAAATCGAGGTCATCGCTGGCCAGCACCTGCTTTTGGCCCTTGAGTGGGCTACGCCCATCGCTATTCCAGGTGTAAAGCTTCGGCGGGCGTTCCTCGCCGATCACCAGGCGTTGGCGCATAGGGTCCCAGGCGATACCTTCAAAGCCTTTGTTGCTCTTGACCGACTCACCCAGGTCATAACTGGGAAAATCAGCGTGGTTCAACGAAGCGGTCTGTGCATCGACCTTGACCACGGTCAGATCGTGCTGACGCTCATCGGTGATTGCGATGCCGCCATCTTCCAACACGGCAACGCCTTCCGGGTTGCTCCAGCCTGCCAGCGGGATCTTGCGCAGCACATCCCCTTGGAGGCTTAGCTCGACCAGAAACGGGTTCTTGCCCATCACTGCGAACAGCGTGCGGGTGTGCGGGCTGTAGGCCACGTCCGAAGCTTCGTCGTCCTCCATACCGGGCAACACCTTGGCATCGATGTCCACTCGATAGTTCGGCAGCCACACGCTTTCGCTGCGCTCGGCACTGGTTTCGAAGCGCTCTTTGACCCATAGCATGCCGCGGTCGTCCCAGTGCATAGCCACCGCCACGCCATAGCCAATCACCGCAGCAACCGCCACGGCGAAGGGCCAGCGGAGGTAGAAACGGCGCTTGGAGGGGGCGCTGGTGCTGACGGGTGTAGGCATTCGAAGGTCCTGCAGACAGAGGCGAAGATCCGCGCATTATCCGGATGGGGTGTGAAAAAACGGTAAACGGCGAGGGCCTCTTCGCGGCTGAGGCCGCCCCACAAGTTTGATGTCGCCCAAGATGCGACCCTAGTGGGAGCGGGCTCAGCCGCGAACGAGGTGATGAGGCCTTGCGTCAGAGCACGCGGCTCTCGAAACGGCAAACACCTGGCAGTTCCAGCACCAGTTCGTCACCCACATTGAATGGCCCGACACCGGCCGGGGTACCGGTCAGGATCACATCACCCGCCTGCAGCGAGAACTGCGCTGCCATGTGCTGGATAATCGGCACGATCGGGTTGAGCATCATCTTGCTGTTACCGTCCTGGCGCACTTCACCGTTGATGGTCAGGCGCACGGGAATATCGGTCACGTCTTCAAAGGATGCCGCAGAAACGAACGGTGGTAACACGCAGGCGCCGTCGAAGCTTTTGCACAACTCCCAAGGCAGGCCCTTTTCCTTGAGCTTGGCCTGCACGTCGCGCAGAGTCAGGTCCAGGGCTGGGGCGTATCCGGAGATGGCATCCATCACCTCTTCCTGGGAGGCGTTGGACGACAACGGCTTGCCCAACAGCACGGCGATTTCGGCCTCGTAGTGCACCGAGCCACGGTCGGTCGGGATCTTGAAGCCGCCCTCCAGCGGCACCACGCAGCTGCCCGGTTTGATGAACAGTAGCGGCTCGCTTGGGATGGGGTTATCCAGTTCCTTGGCATGCTCGGCGTAGTTGCGGCCGATGCATACCACTTTGCCCAGCGGGAAATGGATGCGCGTGCCGTCTACGTACTGGTGCTGGTAACTCATGGCCGACTCCTTTGATCACTGCTTTTATTCAGGAGCGAAGATCTTACCCGGATTCATGATGCCGTTAGGGTCGAAGACGGCCTTGATTGCCTCCATGCAGGCAATTTCATGGGCCGACCGGCTGTAACGGAGGTAGTCGCGCTTGGTCATGCCCACACCGTGCTCGGCCGAGATCGAGCCGTTGTAGCGCTGGACGATCTCGAACACCCACTTGTTGACCTTGGTGCACGAGGCAAAGAAGTCATCCTTACTCATGTGCTCAGGCTTGAGGATGTTCAGGTGCAGGTTGCCATCGCCGATGTGGCCGTACCAGACCACTTCGTAGTCAGGGTAATGCTCGCTGACGATGGCATCGATATCGCGCAAAAACGCAGGAACCTTGGAAACGGTCACGGAAATATCGTTTTTGTACGGCGTCCAGTGAGAAATGGTCTCGGACAGGTACTCGCGCAGTTTCCACAGGTTCTTGAGCTGGGTTTCGCTCTGGCTCATGACCCCATCGAGCACCCAGCCTTGCTCCACACAGTGCTCGAAGGTGGCCAGCGCCTGATTGGCCACCTCCTCGGTACTGGCCTCGAATTCAAGCAAGGCATAGAACGGGCAGTCTGTGGCGAAAGGAGCCGGCACATCACCACGGGCCATGATCTTGGCCAGGCCCTTGTCGGAGAAGAACTCGAAGGCGGTCAGGTCGAGCTTGCCCTGAAAGGCATGCAACACCGGCATGATCGAGTCGAAATCAGGGGTGCCCAGCACCATGGCGGTAAGGTTGCGCGGGGCTCGGTCCAGGCGCATGGTCGCTTCGACGACGAAACCCAAGGTGCCTTCGGCGCCAATGAATAACTGCCGTAGATCGTAGCCGGTGGCGTTTTTGATCAGGTCCTTGTTCAGCTCCAGCAGCTCACCAGTGCCGGTGACCACCTTCAGACCAGCTACCCAGTTGCGGGTCATGCCGTAGCGAATGACCTTGATACCGCCGGCATTGGTTCCGATGTTGCCGCCAATCTGACTGGAGCCACTGGAAGCGAAATCCACCGGGTAATAAAGGCCCTGCTCGTGGGCAAAGTCTTGCAACTGCCGAGTGATGACGCCTGGCTGGCATACCACGGTACGGTCGAAGGCATTGAAGCTCAGTATCTGGTTCATGTAGTCGAAGGCGACTACCACTTCGCCATTGGCTGCCACGGCACCGGCCGACAGACCGGTACGCCCGCCGGAGGGCACCAGGGCAACCCGGTGCTGATTGGCCCAGCGCACGATGGCCTGCACTTGTTCAACCGTCTTGGGCAGCACGATGGCGGTGGGTGCAGGCGGATAGTGCTTGGTCCAGTCCTTGCCGTAGGCCTGGAGCGAAGCCGGGTCGGTCAGGACCTTGCCAGGGTCGACAAGGGTCATCAGTTCTTCAATTACCGCAGAGTGGGTCATCGCTGGAACTCTCGACTTATTCATAGTCACCCTGAGCACTCTTCACCTGTCGGGATAAGCTCAGATTGGGTCGCGTATGCTAGCATAGCGCTCCCGCTGTTCATGCTATGGCTGCCCTGGCGCCTGGCATCAGTCCTCGCCATTTTTTCTCCGGGATACAGGTTTACGCAGATGAGCAAGACTTCTCTCGACAAGAGCAAGATCCGGTTCCTTCTTCTTGAAGGTGTGCACCAGAACGCGGTCGATACCCTCAAGGCCGCCGGCTACACCAACATCGAATACCTCACAGGTTCCCTGCCGGATGCCGAGCTGAAGGAAAAGATCGCCGACGCCCACTTCATCGGCATCCGTTCGCGCACTCAACTGACCGAAGAAATCTTCGACTGTGCCAAGAAACTGGTCGCCGTCGGCTGCTTCTGCATCGGCACCAACCAGGTTGACCTGGCCGCAGCCCGCGAGCGTGGTATCGCCGTATTCAACGCCCCCTATTCCAACACCCGCTCGGTGGCCGAACTGGTGCTGGCAGAGGCGATCCTGCTGCTGCGTGGCATCCCGGAGAAAAACGCATCCTGCCACCGTGGCGGCTGGATCAAAAGCGCGGCCAACTCGTTCGAGATCCGTGGCAAGAAACTGGGCATCGTCGGCTATGGCTCAATCGGTACTCAACTGTCGGTTCTGGCAGAAAACCTTGGCATGCAGGTCTATTTCTACGACCCGCTGACCAAGCTGCCACTGGGCAACGCCGTACAGGTCGCCAGCCTCAACGAACTGCTGGGCCTGGCCGACATCGTTTCGCTGCACGTGCCTGAGTTGCCATCCACCCAGTGGATGATCGGCGAGAAGGAAATCCGTGCGATGAAAAAAGGCGCGATTCTGATCAACGCTGCTCGCGGTACCGTGGTCGAGCTGGACCACTTGGCGGCCGCCATCAAGGACAAGCACCTGATCGGCGCCGCCATCGACGTGTTCCCAGTGGAGCCACGCTCCAACGACGAAGAGTTCGAAAGCCCTCTGCGTGGCCTGGACAACGTCATCCTCACCCCGCACATCGGTGGTTCCACTGCCGAAGCACAGGCCAACATCGGCCTGGAAGTGGCCGAGAAGCTGGTCAAGTACAGCGACAACGGCACCTCCATCTCGTCGGTCAACTTCCCTGAAGTGGCGCTGCCGGCCCACCCAGGCAAGCACCGCCTGCTGCACATCCACGAGAACATTCCGGGCGTGCTCAGCGAGATCAACAAGGTCTTCGCCGAGAACGGCATCAACATTTCCGGCCAGTTCCTGCAAACCAACGAGAAAGTTGGTTACGTGGTGATCGACGTTGACGCCGAGTACTCCGACCTGGCGCAGGAAAAACTGCAACAGGTCAAAGGGACCATTCGCTCGCGCGTACTGTTCTAAGCCAGGCAAGACAATGGGGGCTGCGCTGCGGCCCTTCGCGGGTACATCCGCGAGGGGCCGTGACGCAGCCCTTTTCTTTGCCTGCCAATACCCAACCCCGCAGCGCTCGACACTCCTATGGGGTGGGATCGGCGCTTACTTTACCTGGACAGTGATCTTTTCAGACTCCACGCTCGGCTTGAACGGCACGTGATACTGATCGCCCAGCACCAGTTGCAGTGTGTGCTTGCCTGGGGCGAGGGTGATGGTCGCTTCGGTCTGCGCCTTGCCGAAGTGCAGCACCTGCGGCCCGGCTGGCAACGCAGTGCCCGCAGCCGGCATCAGGCTGGTCGGCAGCGGCATGTCGGCGACCGGCTGCTTGTCCACATCCACCAGCAAATGGTGGTGGCCGGTATGCGGAGTCTGATCGCCAGCAGGCTTGAGTTCCATGCCCTCGATGCCGAATTTCACGGTGAAGGTCTTGTCCACCGTGGCGCCATCGGCCGGTGAAACGATGAAGACTTTGGCACCCTTAGGCGGCTCCTGGCTTTTGAGGGCATCCGCTGCGCCGGCAAACATCGACACCCCCAGCAGCAGGCCAGCCACGGCAGCACGGGAAAATAAGCTGTTCATCAACGTCTCCTGTGGTTCACTTGAAAACACCGCCATCAAACAATGGCCGCGATGATTCAACATAGTTGAATTACCCGTTCGCAGCGATCATGGCCCCAGGGCATAAATTTTTCAGTTAGGGTTAAACCTCGCCAAGGCTTGAAGGTCATAGGCTGCGCTCGACCGCGATGGGGAAGAAAGTCGCGGCGAAAGTTATTCATTTGCTAGATAAAAAGGGGCACGAAATGCGTTCGACCATAGGCGTACTGCTGGCAGTACTGATCACTCCGTTGGCTCAGGCCGAGCTGATAGACGAAATTGCCGACCGGGGCGAACTACGCATTGCCGTGCAAGCCGACAACGCACCCTATTCTTTCAAGCAAGACGACCGCCTGACGGGCTTTGAAGTCGAGTTGGGTCAGGACTTGGCCCGCGAACTCGACCTGCGTGCCGAGTTTCTGGAAGCCACAGCCGAGCAAGTGCTGCCGGGGGTCGAAAGCGGAAAGTACGATGTTGCCCTTACCCCCTCTAGCGAGGCGCCCAATGCCGATGGCCCGTTCGATGTAAGCCAGGCGTTCGGCGAAAAGAAGCTGGTGATCCCTTTCCAGAAAGATAACCCGGCCTTCGAAAGCGCGGTCAACAACGCCATTCAACGCCTCAAAGACAGCGGCCGTATGGCAGAACTTGAGCGCAAGTGGTTCAAGGGCATGCAGGCGGACCAAGCGACCCCTGCCGCCCTTGCTCCAACGCCCGCCAACTGAACATCCGCCGGCAGGCACTCACTCGATAGATCAGAACGGGTCGTTGCCACGGCGCCGGAACCAGCCTGTCAACGACAGGCGTTCGCGCGTAGCTGGCAACACCTCGTGCGGCACTACGCCGGAAAGAAAAATCGCCAGGCAGCCGGCCAAAGGCTGCACATCGTGCTCGACACCGCCGGCCAGGAACATGCGCAACTGCCCACCGTTCTCTGGGTGCCAGTCTTCGTTCAGATACAGCACTGCCGACACCATGCGCCGGTCATCGTCACGGAAGCGGTCCAGGTGCCGGCGATAGAACGCACCCGGTGGGTACAGGGCGAAGTGGCATTCGAAATCCTCCAGGCCCAGAAACAAGCCCTGATTCATGGCTTGACGCAATTGGTCCATGGCCGCCAGGTAATCATCGCAAGCCGGGGCCTGGCCAGGGTCGATCCACTGGATCTGGTCGCCGCGAATGCTCTCGCGCACCTCCTGGGCATCGCCGCGCCCTACAGCGGCCGGGTTGAGTTGACCTTCGGCATCACGGCGGCGGCATTCGGCCGCGAGCGCGCGCACCAGGTCGGCAGGCAGAAAGAGCGCCTGCTGCGACCAGCCATGGGTGGCCAGATCGTCAACGACGGCCGCAAACATCGGGTTTTCGGGGGAGATGTGCATGGCGCGCATCATATCCATTCACTCTGTCGGCGCACAGCGCCACTTGGCTGAGAAGCGTTAGGATTGCTCGACAAAACGGCGCCCGTCCAAGGACAATAGCCACCTGCCGACAGGAGTCCTGAATGCGCCGTTTGTTTTCCCTGCTTCTGCTGATGATCTGCACCATGCCTGTCCGGGCAGACAGCCTTGATCAACTGTACAAAGCCGCCGGCTGGCCTGACCAGCGCGCCCATTTCACCGACGCCGTGAGCGCAGCTCAGCAACGCTATCGCAATAGCTTGCCGCCTGCGGTTTATCAGGCGCTGGTCAACAACAGCAACCAGCGCTTCCAAGCCAAGGCGATGGACAGCCGTGCGTTGGCCAAACTGCGCAGCACCCTGCCCAACCCAACACCGGCCCTGGCGTTCTTCCAGTCGCCATTGGGGCGCAAGATCGTTGCCGCCGAGCTGCTCGCCACGCGCAAGGACCAGTTGGCAAAGCACGCCGAGGGCCTGCCGAAGATGCAGGCCAGCGACAACCGGATGCTGGTCATAGGCCACTTGGCCCAGGCGCTGCCGGCCCGTGAAGCCGGTGCCGAAGTCAGCCTGGCGATTGCCGGGGTGGCCGCCGACAGCCTCAGTTCGATGATCCCTGGCCTGTTCGGCCCAAGCCAAGCCCAAGGCCTGCTCGACGGCCAGCGCCAGCGGCTGATGGGGCAGATCGGCCAGGACCTGAACAACACGCTGCTGTATGTGTACCGCGACCTGTCCGACGATGAACTCGAAGAATTCGCCACGTTCGCCGAGTCGCCGGAAGGCAAAGCCTATTACCAAGCGGCTGTAGCTGCGGTGCGTGCTGGCCTTGCGGTTGGCCAGAACAGCGCTGACCTCAAGTAATCAGCCCATGCGCTGCCCGATGAAGTCAAAGTAGCGCTGGCGGATGCCTGGCAACTCGTTGGCCAAGTGGTGACGGGCTTGGGGCAGCAGCAGGATCTGCGGCTCGTCGAACTTGGCCTTGAGCACTTCAAGGTTGTAGGGCCAATCCACCGTACCATCGTCCTCCCCCTGTACGATCAGCGGCCGCCGCGGGCAATGCGGCGCCGCTTCGATGCGTTTGACCCAGGCGATCAATGCACCGACCCAAGCCGTGGGCAAGCGCCGAGGCTGGAGCGGGTCGGCTTCGAGAAACGGCAGGAACGTCGGGTCGTTGGTGTTCTCACTGAAGCGGCGCTCGATGCCATCGACAAAGTGGCGCAACACCCGATAACTGAACTTCGACCAGCGCCATGCCCGCGGCCGCACCAATGGCGCCAGCAGGATCACCTGGCCATCGACCGGGCTGCGCTCACCTTGATGCAGCAGGTGATCCACAGCGATGGCACCACCGGTGCTCTGCCCGCACAGATGCCAGGGGCGTGGCAGCCCAAGGCTACGCGCCTGCTCGAACAGAGCCTCCAGCACACGCTGATACACCGCGAAATCACCGATGCTCGCGCGCTCACCACTAGACAGGCCATGGCCTGGCAAGTCGCAGCTGATTACCGCGTACCCAAGCGCAAGTGCCCACTCGATGACATGCCGATACAGGCCCATGTGGTCGTAATAGCCGTGCAGTAGGAACAGCGTCGCTTTTGGCTTTTCAGGCAGCCAGACTTGCCCAACCAACTCGAACCCTGCCGCCTGAAAACCGCCCAGCCAGCTCTGCACCGGCAGGTTCAAGCCATAGAAGCGTTGATAGTCCTGCGCCTGGTTGGACAACGCCTGACGCGTGGCCAACGGCGCAAGGCTGGCACGCAGGGGATCGGGGCGAAAAGAGGCAGGCATCAGGTACATCCAAGGCGGATCGAGTATTGATCTGCGATATTCAGCTCTGGCCGACTCCGTGGCAAGCTTGCTCACCTCGAAGGCACCGAGATCAGCCTGTCGGAGTGACAGCATCCTCTGTCTGCGCTGGCCTCTTCAAGGCTTGAGCCGCTCCATAGGTTTGCGCTCATCTCATGGCATGTGCAGCGCCTGTAGAAGCGGGTTACAGGCCAAGCCGGTGCGCCACACCGCAACGCATTCTTCGCGGCTAAAGTCGCTCGTATAAAAGGCCGCAGGAAACTCATGAAGCCTATGAACACCAAAAAGATCCTGTCGGCGCTCGCACTGATGCTCTGCGCCCTTGTTCTCTGGCAGGCCTACATCACCTTCCAGTCCCGCTACCTGCGCCCGTTCGACAATCAGACCACGCTGTTCGACGGCAGCCAGCTACGCCTACCTGCCGGGTTAGCCGGCCCCGGGGCGATCCGCGTCGTGCACTTCTGGGACCCGGCCTGCCCCTGCAACGTGGGCAACCAGCAGCACCTTGGCGATCTGATCGCCCAGTTCGCCGACCAGGGCGTGGCATTCTACGTTGTGCAAAAGCCCGGCAGCCAAGGCCTGCTGCCCGCCAACCTCGCCAGCCTGCAAACCCTCGACAACCTGCCCGGCAGCGAACACCTGCCCGCCTCCCCTGCCGTGGCCATCTGGGACCGTCAAGGCAACCTTGCCTACTTCGGCCCCTACAGCGAAGGCGCGGTGTGCAATGCCAGTAACAGTTTCATCGAGCCGATCCTCAAAGCACTGCTGGCCGGGCGTAAGGTCAACGCCTCGAATACGCTGGCCGTAGGCTGCTACTGCCCCTGGACCGGCTGACGCACCCGCGCCGGGTTACCCACGACGGTCGCCCCCGCGGGCACATCACGGGTCACCACACTGCCGGCGCCCACGATGGCGTTGTCTCCAATGGTCACCCCCGGTAGCACGATCGCTGCACCGCCGATCCACACATTGTTGCCAATGGTCACCGGTCGCCCGCTTTCCAGCCCACTACGCCGGACCTCGGGGTCAAGCGGATGGTCAGCCGCGTAGATCTGCACGTTGGGGCCGATCTGGCAGTCATCACCGATGCGCACTGGCACCACATCAAGGATCACGCAATTGAAGTTCATGAACGTATTGCGCCCGATACTGATGTTGTAGCCGTAGTCGCAGTAGAACGGCGGGCGGATCACCGTGCCCTCGCCAACGTAGCCTAGGTGCTCGGCCAGCAGGTCGTTGCGCGCTTCGTTGAGCAGCTCGACACTGTTGTTGTAACGGTGCATCCAGTGCTTGCTGGCGATCTGTTCGGCCTGCAGCTCGGGGCAACCGGCGTGATACAGCTGACCTGTCAGCATTTTCTGTTTTTCGCTGAGTGGCATGGAAACTCCTTTCAGGGGACTATGCTCTGTTCGCGAGTCCGTCGATGATCGGACCACAGTTTCCGCTCGAATGCACAAGGAGTCCCGATGAAGCGCAGCCTGACCCTGTTGGCCGTGGCCGTTGTATCCGTGGTCGCTGGCGCCGGTTACTGGTATGTGCACGGCAAGCTGCCACAGCGTTCGGGCGAGGTGGCCATGGCTGGGCTGCAGGCGCCGGTCAGCGTGCGCTATGACGCCCGTGGCGTGCCCCACCTGCAAGCCCAGAACGAAGCGGACCTGTACCGCGCCCTGGGCTACGTGCATGCCCAGGATCGCTTGTTCCAAATGGAGATCATGCGCCGCCTGGCCCGTGGGGAACTGGCCGAAATATTCGGTAGCAAGCTGCTGCCCACCGACACTCTGTTTCGCAGCCTGCGCATCCGTGAACAGGCCGCGTTGATGGCTCAGCGCCAGGACCATCAATCGCCCGCATGGCAAGCCCTGCAGGCCTATCTAGAGGGCGTCAACGCCTGGCAGGCCAGCCACCCCAAGCCGATTGAGTTCGACCTGATCGGCATCACGCCACGGCCGTTCACCGCCCAAGACACCCTGAGCATCGC
This sequence comes from Pseudomonas sp. KCJK9000, assembly GCF_046230725.1. Lineage (NCBI taxonomy): Bacteria > Pseudomonadati > Pseudomonadota > Gammaproteobacteria > Pseudomonadales > Pseudomonadaceae > Pseudomonas > Pseudomonas sp. KCJK9000. The sequence goes on from NZ_JBJJLN010000027.1 coordinate 43,553, forward strand.
CGGCTATCTGGCTTACAGTTTTGCGGCGGCCTTTCGCACCGAACCTGCACTGACCTACATCCGCGACCAGCTTGGCCCGCACTACCTGAAAATTTTCGACCTCGACTGGCAACCGCAGGGCGCGCTCGGCACGCCGCTAGCCGCTGCCGACTGGCTAAGCCTCGAAAGCGTGGCATTTGCCAGCCACCAAGCGCTGATCGACGCCGGTATCCCGCAGTTCGAAGGCAGCAATGCCTGGGCTGTTTCCGGTAGCCGCACCCGCAGCGGCAAACCCTTGCTGGCCGGTGACCCGCACATCAGTTTCGCCGTACCTGCCGTCTGGTACGAAGCCGAGCTCTCGGCACCTGGCTTCAACCTGTATGGCTACTTCCAGGCGCTGAACCCGTTCGCGATGTTGGGGCACAACCGTGATTTCGGCTGGAGCCTGACCATGTTCCAGAACGATGACGTCGACCTGATCGCGGAACAGACCAACCCCGCCAACCCCGACCAAGTAAAAATCGACGGCCAGTGGCAGACACTGGAACAGACCGAGCAGCAGATTGCGGTCAAAGGTGAGCAACCGGTGACCATCAACCTGCGCCGCTCAAGCCACGGCCCAATCGTCAATGAAGTCATCGGCAGCGCAGCCGGGTCTCGGCCGATTGCCATGTGGTGGGCGTTTCTCGAAACCGAGAACCCGATCCTGGAGGGGTTCTACCAGCTCAACCGCGCCGACACCTTGGGCAAGATGCGCGAAGCCGCTGCCAAGGTGCAGGCGCCAGGGCTGAATTTGGTCTGGGCCAACGCACGTGGCGACATTGGCTGGTGGGCGGCGGCGAAACTGCCGATTCGCCCAGATGGAGTGAACCCGGCGTTCATTCTCGACGGTGCCAGCGGCCAGGCCGACAAACTCGGTTTCTATCCATTCAGCGTCAACCCGCAACAGGAGAACCCGACCAGCGGCTATATCGTCTCGGCCAACCACCAGCCACCGTCCCCGGTGCCAATACCCGGCTACTACAACCTCCCCGACCGCGGCCGCCAGCTCGATCGCCAGCTGGCCAACCCGCAAGTGAAATGGGACACGCACAATAGCCAGGCGCTGCAGCTCGATACGGCCAGCGATTACGGTTCGCGTACCTTGGCGCCACTGTTGGCAACGCTGCGCGAGGTCGCTAAGGGCGACGAGGAGAAGGAACTGGTCGAGCAGCTGGCAGCCTGGCGCGGCGACTACCCGCTGGATTCCACCAGCGCCACGCTGTTCAACCAGTTCCTCTACGAGCTGGCGTTCGCAGCCCTGCATGACGAGTTGGGCGATACCTGGTTCCCGATACTGATCAGCACCCGCACCATCGACGCCGCCCTGCCACGCCTGGCGGCGGATGCCGACTCACCGTGGTGGAATACCCGCGGTGGCAACCAGCGTACCGACCGTACCGCCGTCGTGCGCACAGCTTGGCAGCAAAGCCTGAAACATCTGCGCGGCACCATGGGTAGCGACCCGGCCAGCTGGCAGTGGGGCAAAGCCCATACCCTGACCCACAACCACCCTCTTGGGGTCAAAAAGCCGCTGAACCTGCTGTTCAACGTGGGGCCGTTCGCCGCGCCCGGTACCCATGAAGTGCCGAACAACCTCTCGGCAAAGATCGGCCCGGCGCCATGGCCAGTGACCTATGGGCCATCGACCCGGCGCCTGATCGACTTTGCCGATGCCGGGCAGGCACTGACCAGCAACCCGATCGGGCAGAGTGGCGTGCCGTTCGACCAGCATTTTTCGGATCAGGCCCAAGGGTATGTCGAAGGCAACTACCAGCGAGCACAGATGGGTGTGATTCCGGCGCAGAGCACGCTCAGGCTTGTACCTGGCGGATGAACAACAGCCGCAACTGCGCCACGCAGCGCACCCTCATTAACCTGCAACCGCTTATCAGCCGAGGTCCATCCATGCAAAAACACTTCATCGAAATCGACGGCGCCCGCATGAGCTATGTAGACCAGGGGCAAGGCTTCCCGGTACTGCTCGGCCATAGCTATCTGTGGTCGGCGGCCATGTGGCAGCCACAAATCGATGCCCTGTCACAGCACTTTCGTGTCATCGTCCCTGAACTCTGGGGCCATGGCGACTCCGATGCCCCACCGTCCACCACCACCGACATGAGCGCCCTGACCCGTCAACACCTGGCGCTGCTGGACGCGCTGAACATCCCGCAATGCCACCTGGTCGGCCTGTCAGTCGGCGGCATGTGGGGTGCGCAACTGGCCATCGAGCACCCCGAGCGGGTCGACCGCCTGGTGTTGATGGACACCTACCTCGGCGCCGAACCAGAAGCGACCCGGCAGAAGTACTTCGCCCTGCTGGATGCAGCGAGCGCGGCAGGCCACTTCAGCGATGAACTGCTGGATATCATCGTGCCAATCTTCTTCCATGCCGGTGGGCAGACGGTGCCGGAGATTCGCGACCAGTTTCGCGCCGACCTCAAGGCAAGCACAGCCGAAACCATTCGGCATAGCCTGGACCCAATGGGGCGAGTGATATTTGGCAGGCCGGACCTGTTGCCGCAGCTATGCGCGCTTGCCGGTGAGCGGGCCATCGTGCTCTGTGGCGATCAGGACATTCCTCGGCCGCCTGAGGAGTCCAATGAAATGGCGCGGATCATTGGTTGCCTAGCGGCACAGATTCCGTTTGCGGGGCATATCTCCAGCCTGGAGAACCCCAAGGTGGTCAGTGATTTCTTGTTGAACTGGCTACCAGGCAAGGCGTGAGTTTGCAGGGGCCGCTATGCGGCTCCATTTACACAGTCAAGCCTGGCAGCAGCAAAACGCGATGCCCAGAGTTCTGCTTTGTCCAGCGGAACAAAATCAGCTTGTATCGGGTACCGACATCGCCAAGGCCATTAACCAGCCCCTATACAGGGCTGCCGTTGGTAACGATCGCTGGACTTTCGCAAGGCCACAGGCTTGCGCTAGAGGTTCACTTTTCAACTTCGCTGGCCGGGCGCATCAGTGCGGGCAGGCTCCAGATAGCAATCAGTCGCGCAGTATGGGAGTCAGGTGAGCGCTTTGAATGTGGGGCATGGGCTGAATATCAGCCGGTCAGTTGAACATTCATCAGCAGGCGCGCGTGATGTGAAAAGCCCTCTGCCAACAATTGTGGTAGAGGGCTTTTCACACCATCTATTTCATTAATCGCTCGCTTACGACGAAGCCTGCATCTCAGCGTGTTGTTTCGCGCCGATGCCCAGGCCCAGTAGCGCCATCATGCCCATGGTTACTCCCAGCATGCGGGCCGCAGGCTGAGCAGCTATCCTGGCGAAAGCTTCAAAAAACATTCCGCTTGCCGCGCTCTGGATACCGCTTGTGACACTGGATGAACTACTAAATGCGTATCTGGAGTGGCCAACGAACTCCTGAGCCAGCGTCACCCCGGAACGGGTTATCGGGCGCGCGAGTGCCGGCGCGGTGCCTGCCGCCAGCGGTTGCATTTGAACTCCCCCCGAGACTGCATCCGTGACGGCATAGCGCGCCATTCTGCCGAGTCTCGGTGCACCGGCCCGTAGGGCGCCTATCGAAGTGCGCGCAGCGCCGGCGGCGAATCCCGCGCCTAATGTAAACCCGGCTCCGACGATCCCTACGCCAAACGACGCCCATTCCAGCTTTCTGGAAAGCTCGGGGTCGCTGTCGGACAGCGCGCCGGAGGCCACACCTAGCGCACCAGCGGCGACCGTCGCGAGGGCACCGGCGATCGCCAAGCCAACCGCCATTGTTAGCCCAACGGCTGCAAACGCAGCGATGCTTGAACCCAGCGTCACAATACCCAAAATGATGAAAGCTACGCCCATAAAAATGGCAAATAGGCCTTTCTCCGAAAGATGACCCTCCGGGTCGGGGCAGTTTACTGGGTCAAGGTAGGCGTAAGCGTTCACACCTGCCAGCCCGAATGGGCTCCAGCTATCGGGCGTTGTGAAACGGAACAGGCATGGGCTGTATTGCCGCTCTCCCAAGTGATACACACCGCTGACGTCGTCATACAGCTCTGCGAAGTACCCCGGTGTGCGGGGTGAGGCAGGATGGCCCGAAGGCGAATACTTCAGCAGATCAGTGCGGGTTCCGTTGTCCAGCGCGATCACAGGGGAGTTCAATGCGTCCGTTGCGATCAACTGAACACTGTCCGGCGTGGATGACTTGCCAGACTGGGCCACTGTCGCCGCGACGTGCTCGCCAATTCGAGTGATTCGCGTGATGACGTCTCCCTCAATCTTGTTGCTCAACAACGGGTATCGCCCTCCTGGCTGGTACAGCCACTCGCTGCGTACCGTGAGTTTCGTGCGTGAGGTAAGTTTGCCCTTAGGGTCATAATGATAGAGATAGGTGTCTTTTCCCTCCTTCAGGCTTGAAAGGCGATTGAGGGCGTCATAGGTTAGCGTTTGGCCTCGCTCATTCTTCGTCATGCGGCCATTGGCGTCATAGGCCAGAACTATGCTTGTGGGGTAGTCCTTATGGGAATGGGTGACTTTGCTCAACTGACACGGATCTTTGTCATTTTCGTAAAGAAAACTGGCGGTGTCACTTTCTTTACCGAAATCAGTCACACACTGCGTGATATTGCCCAATGCATCGTATTTGAAAGTCAGCTTTGAGATGGGCTTATTGTAGCCGTCCAAGGGAAGATCATTGCCGGTACAAGTATAAGTCTCCAGCAAATCCACAGACGTGTAAGTGAAGCGTTCATCCCGAAGTGTTTTCTTGCCCTGCATGATCTGGCGCGATTCGAGTTGGCCATTTTTTTGGTGGACCTGCTTGATGACCAACGCCTCCGATTGGTCAGGTATTTCGATGGTACGAGAGGTTTCGTTGCCTAATATGTCATAGCTATATTTAACGATCAAAGACTTCTTATTCTTTTTATCGGTGATTGTCTGCTTATGCACCCGACCGAATGCACCGTACTCATACTGCACTTTGGTACTGGCATCTTCCGAGACGCTGATATGGTCATTGTCGAAAGCGAAGCTTTGCTTGTCGTTGGTCGCATCTGTGAAGTCTTGACGTTGCCCCGTCGATGAAAACGATTGAGTCAGAGTCCTGCTCGCATTGCCACTGCCGGAAACAATATCCTCTTTAATGATATTACACTGTTTGTCATAGGCGAGGGTTGATGAATAGCCGCTTTGATCGCCGTATTTTTTAATAGGCCAGAGCCTGGCAAATAGTCGAATGTATGGGCAAGCCCGGTTGCCTTGATCGACTTAACGACCCCACCCAGTTCCGCAATCACTTCGTACGTCAGCGCAGTTCCGTCCGGGGAAGTTATTTTTTGCGGGGACTGTGTGGCGCCTTGATACTCATACGTGTGTTTGCGCCCGCCGCTGACAGATTCTTTAAGGCGCTCGAGCGAGTCAAACAACTGAGTGCCGATGATCGTTTTCTTGCCCCCAGATGTAATGCTGACCTCGGTGGCGAGGGGTTTTTCGGTGCCGGCGGCATAGGCGTAACTAATCGTGCTTCCGTCAGGGCGGGTGATGGCCGTCAGCCTGTTGAGGTCGTCATATTGCAGTGACGTGATGTTACCGCGCTCATCCGTGAAAGACGTATTGGCATTGTGCCAGTTGTAGCTATAGCGTCTTGATGAATGGAGTGTGGGTTGCAGGACGGATGTTTTGGCCTCCTCGGAGCTCGACGCAATTTTTTCGTCAGCATCCATGGTATAAATTCGAGTCTCTGTCACATTGCCATTGGCATCTAGGTATTCCACCCGCGACCAACACACATTTTTCTTCGGTTTGAATTGGAATCTTGGCACCAGGTAGGCTTTCAGATCACCCTCCGAGTGATCTATCTCACCTAGAATCGGAGAGATGGGGTCCGTAGGCGAACCTTCTTGCGCTGGAAACTCGGTTAAATTGTCCGAATCGATATAGGTGATGATACGAGATTGATTAGCCTCGTCGAGCAGTACGTGCGTAATATCAAATTTTGATGACGCTCTTTCGATGTATGACCAGTAACAGTTTGGGAGGTCATAGACGGTATGGGAAGTTACTGCATCGCTCTCAGTGTGTTTTGTATGACTCGCTAACCGGCCAAAATTGTCATACAGCTTGGTCTGTGTCCTAATCCAGCTCGCGGGCGGATTGTTTTTAGGGCCCGCTTCACGATACAGGAAGGTTGCTACCTCTCGAGCGCTATTGTCGTGAACAGACAGGATGACTCTGTTTGCAGTGTCTGAGTGAAGGACGTAGCCATGATAGTCAACACGAAGAGTACTGGGAATCACCGCGGAAAGCGCTTTGGCTTCATCCTTGTTGTTGATGATTTTATGGGTGAACTTCTCTTCGGTCTCGTAGGGTGTACCCGAGTTGTTTACGGTCCTGGTGAGTCTGGATAACGCATCCCATGTATAAGCCGATGAATTACCGTCAAAGTCTTTTTCGCTCAGGACAACACCACTCAGCGTCGATGTAGTTCTTTCGCTAGTTGCACTACAACCATCGCTACCAGTGGTGACGGCGGTAGTTTTAAGCGTGTGCTTGTTTAGTTCATAAGTGAAGACGGTAGTGTGGTAGGGTTTGTGGCCGCGGGATACGTCATCGACGCTGCCGTCTACTTTTATGCTGGCTGCGGGGATGCTGAACGCTGTTTGTTGCTTTAATCTGCCGCGGTCAAAACCGTCAGTTTTGACAGCTTCGCTCTTGTAGACTTGATAATCTCCGTTCTTGCCGTGAGTTAGCGTTTTTCGGCGCAACCCCGATAGTATATAGCAGGTTTGCTTTGGGATGGCTTTCAATGCATAGGCACGCCCTTCTAGTTTTTCGTAGGCATACAGGGTCGACGTGTGAGTAGACTGTTTCACATCGGGGGTGAGTAATTCGTGGTGGACGAGTTCATTGGTTCCTTCACTATCAGTGTAAGAGTACTCTGCAGTACTGCCATCTTCATTGGTTTTTTTGAGTAGCCGCCCATGGTCGTCCCAGCTGTAGCGCTTGATGTGAATAGTAGATTTGGCGGGATTAGCAAGAACCTCAAGATCTTCACTGAAATTAGTAATGCTGTAATATCGAGTATCCTCTTGAATTGGTAGCTTTGGATGAGTTGGGGAATATTGGATTATGGACTCCCGTTGAGGATTAAGGTAGGGCCTAAGAACAGTTTTATCTCGCGAGAACACTTCACCCAGCGCTAGGATACTGCTCGGAGAGCTAAGGTCAGGCTTAATAACCTCTGGCTTTAATAGACCAGTCTGAGGATCAAGATCGGACTTGACATCATTACTGTCTGACGAAAAGAATTTGTCTGATATTAATAGACTATTGTGATGATCCCAGAGGTTTCTGATGTCGTCAGAAAGTTCGAACTGTAAGTCTTCAAAACTTAGAGAGAGGTCAGCAGGAGAGCACAGCAGCTCGGCTGAATAAATTGGCATGAACGTGTTTTTGTCATATGCAGATAAAGTGTGTTCGAGTTGTCTACTCCAACCGGGTGGATTTGAAGAGGCTGGCAGCACATCTGGTGAGAGTTTAAATGAAAGCATGCGTCTGGATTTACCAAGAGAAAGATCCGCCAGGGAGTGTGAAAGTCTGCGAGTACATACAATCAGGTTTCCAGCCTCAAATTTTTCAGTGCTGTTGTTTTTTATAGGCCGAATCCAGTAACCGTATACGGTAACTGAATCAGACTTATAAATCTTAACTCTAGGTGGTGCCCCAGAATATAAGGGCTCGTCATTTGAATATTGTGCACTCTCACGCTTTCCGGAAGGGCTTACAACCGCGTTCAAAATAGAAGGAGATACTGAACCGTCATATTCAAATTTCCAATTCAAGGCAGGCTCAAAAGACTTATTATCCATGCTCTCAAGGTAATTCTCATCGAGACTCAATGAAAAAGTACGCGCTTCATCTGTTTTTGGCCATATCTCAATCTTGGGCTTAAGGGCATCCATAGTAATTGAGAGCAAAACGGTTTTTTCGATGCCTTCGTCATCTACTGAATTGAACGCAGTGGTGGACTTAAAGGCTTCTTTCAGGTGAATCTTAGGATTTTTGCTGTCCTCGACAACTTGCCAGACAAAATACAGGGCGTCGCCGATTGGCGTTGTCCGAGCAATACAGGCATACCAGTGGCTCTTTTTCTCAAGCCATTCGATAATGCCGGTGTCTCGATAGGTAACTTTCAAACGGTCTGGAGAGGTGATCTTTTCTAGCTTGACCTCACCCGTGCTGTCTTTAAGTTTCAGTTCTGCTCCCTTTGTTTCTACGTCATACAAACGCCCGTCCGCCAAGGAAAGCAAGTGGCTTTTTGTGTTGTAAATGGTTACAGGGATACGCCATCCATGCCCGAAACCGAAGTCTTTCTGATTGAGAGGGGAGTAAGTGAGCCTGACGTCAAAATTCGGCTCAATCAGGGTGGCCAACAAAATATTCGTGGAAAAGGTGCCAGTGCGCAAGTCCACGCCACTGTCAATGTAACTGTGGAAATTAACGACGCCGTTGTGTGTACTGGTGCTCATGGTACATGCCTCTGGTCAGGAATGTGAAACAACAGAACTGCCCCTCCACCTGGTGGTAGTTGGCGCGTGTTTGGCATGTAGGCAACAGGTATTACTGGTTGGCCGGGGGGGGGGCCGAACGTCCTAGAATCCCCTTCTCCAGAGGTAGGACTGAGTGCTCGATCGGGCGTACAGCGCTGAACTTCGTGTATTTTTCACCATGCTGCCCGCGAGCAAAAAACACGTAGAAGCATGCAACTCAATCGATGAACGAACACGACCCAGTTCGACCAGTAGCACCCAGTAAAGTCTGATATCTACCTCGAGTCATTCCCCCTGTTGGAAATGGTGTTCAGTTGCCCTGCCTGTTCCCTCTGCACTCATAATGCATCGTCAGCAGATGGAACTTTATTGAACATCCCACGCAGTAAACTGACAACTGACAAAAATGATAGGTAACGGACAGTTGCTTACCTGTGCCGTACTTGAAAGGCGAAAAAAAACCGGCGCGTTTGCGCCGGTTTTTTCACCGCAGTTAGATTCAGAACGCAGGCAACACCGCACCCTGATACTTCTTGGCAATGAATTCCTTCACCTCAGGGCTGGTCAGGGCCTTGGCCAGCTTCTGAATCGCGTCGCTGTCTTTGTTGTCTGGGCGCGCCACCAGGAAGTTCACGTATGGCGAGTCGCTACCCTCGATCACCAGCGCATCCTTGGCCGGATTCAGGCCGGCTTCCAGGGCGTAGTTGGTATTGATCATGTCCAGGTCGACCTGATCCAGCACGCGAGGCAGCATGGCCGACTCGAGTTCGCGGAATTTAAGCTTCTTCGGGTTCTCGGCAATGTCTTTAGGGGTTGCCAGAGCGTTCTTCGGGTCTTTCAGGGTCAGCAGGCCGGCTTTCTGCAGCAGCAGCAAGGCGCGGCCGCTGTTGCTGCCCTCGTTAGGGATGGCAACGGTGGCGCCTTCCTTGAGCTCGTCCAGGCTCTTGACCTTCTTCGAGTAACCACCGAACGGCTCGACATGCACGCCGACCACGGTAACCAGGTGAGTACCCTTACCTTCGTTGAAGTTCTGCAGGTATGGCAGGGTCTGGAAGTAGTTGGCGTCCAGGCGTTTTTGATCAACCTGCACGTTGGGCTGCACATAGTCGGTGAACACCTTGATCTGCAGGTCCACACCTTCCTTGGCCAAGGTCGGCTTGATCAGCTCGAGGATCTCGGCGTGAGGTACAGGCGTGGCAGCAACCACCAATTTCTCGGCAGCCGATGCCAGGCCAGCGAACGACAGGGTAGCGGCCAGGGCCGTGGTCAGCAGGGTCTTTTTCATGGTGTTCCTTATTCTGGATCTGAGCCATCGAGGATGGCGAAGTCGGGGCCCAACCGTTTAAGCAGTGGGCGTGGGTCGGACGATACCGAGATTTTTTATACCTTAACAATATCTTTTAATTCGCCGCTTATTCCAAAAGCAAAATGCCACCACTGACTTCGCTATTAGCCCATCTAAGCTGCTGGCCCTGGCAGATCGAGGTCTTGAGGCAACAGTTCATCCCCGTCGTTCACCAGCAGCGCAAAATGGATCACGTTCTCCAGCTCGCGGGTATTACCAGGCCAGGCATGCGCCTCCAATGCCTGCTGCGCCGCTTCGCTGATCAACGCCAGAGGCCGCTGCAGGCGAACGCTGTAGATGCCCACGAAATACTCGGCCAAGGGCAGGATGTCCCCCGGGCGTTCGCGCAGCGGCGGCAATAGAAGCGCGCCTTCGTTCAGGTACTGGTACAGCCGTTCATTGAAGCGGCCGGCATTCACCACCCGCGCCAGGTCGATGCTGCTGGCCGCTACCAGACGCACATCCACAGGCTGGGGCTGCTGTGCGCCAACACGGGTCACCTCGCGGTTTTCCAGGGCCGCTAGCAACTTGCCCTGGATGGCCAAGGGCAGGTCGGCGATCTCGTCCAGATACAAAGTGCCGCCATTGGCCGAGCCGAACCAGCCAGCGCGGCTACTGGCGGTGCCGCCCTGGCTGCCTGCGCTATAGCCGAACAGCTCCGCGTCGGCATAGGTCGGGCTTATGGCCGCGCAGTTGACCGACACGAACAACCCAGGCCGATCACTGGCGCGATGAATTTGCCGAGCCAGCAGCTCCTTGCCGGTACCGGTCTCGCCGCGAATCAGCACTGGCACAGGCAGTGGCGCAAGCCGCTCCAGCGCCTCACGCAACTGTTGCGAGCGCGGGTCGATGAACACCAGCGCCTTGGCACGTATGCTCAGCGGGCTCTTGTCCAGCTCCGGAAAGGTCAGCAGGGGCTGGCCGAATGGGTTTTGAATGGTCATGACAAACTCCCGCCCCATACCGTCGTTGGCTGGGCGTCAGGCAAGGGTGAACGTACGTGGTCGATCAGGCGCGGCGCAGCGCGCGCTGCTCGACTCGGCTTTGCAAGCGGTACAAATAGGCGAAGCCCTGTTCCCAGCGTTCGTGGCCGGACTTGACATTGATATGCCCGGCATTGCTCAACAGGCCCGCCTCGGCGCCCCAGGCCTGGGCGAGGTACAGGGCCCGGGTTACGCTGACTGCCGGGTCGTTGTCGGAGCTGACGACTTGGCTGGGGAAGGGCAGCACCTGCAACGGGATCGGCGCAAAGTTGCGCAAAGCCTCCGCGCAGGTAGGCCGCTCGACATCCGCCGGCGCCACAAGCAACGCCCCACGTACCTGACGCAGCAATGCCGGGTTAGCGTGTGCGGCCCAATGGGCGACAGCGATGCAACCCAGGCTGTGGGCGATAAGGATCACGGGTGTGGGTTCGGCGGCTATTGCCTGCTCCAACGCCTTTACCCAGTCTCGGCGCTGAGGTGTAAGCCAGTCATGCTGCTCGACTCGGGCGCTGTTGGGCAGCGTGCGCTGCCAGTGGCTCTGCCAATGGTTGTCTGGCGATCCTTGCCAGCCCGGCACAATCAGGTAACGAATCAGCTCATTGCGCATGGGACGCCTCCAACTAGTTTGCGTGTTTGAAGATCAGTATAGGGAACTAGTTATATGCGTAAAGGAATAAGAAGATATTTATCAATAACCAAAAGTTAGATTGATAGTTATCGTTCCGTTCGCGGCCACCTTGCAGTCGTAAAAAAGCCCGGGACTGAGCGCTGATGCTGTTCACTTAAGCCTAGAGGCTCGGCTTGAGCTCTTCGGTGGAGCGCAGATCGAGCGCCGCCCGCGCGGCGCATCGCGAGCTGCGCTCGCTCCTACGTTTGTTTCGGGCCAATTATGCCTGCGGGATTTGCGCGCGGACGCCTTGGTGCATGGCGCGATATCGCGTCGTAAGAACAAGGCGGTCGCGCGCGTCTGCCACAGGCGTTACTGGCCCGAAACAAACGTAGGAGCGAGCGCAGCTCGCGATGCGCCGCGCGGGCGGCGCTCGATCTCACAGGCGCCAAAGGGCTCAAATTGAACCCCAAAAAAATCCGACACCAGATCACTGGTATCGAATTTTTCGACCTCAGCCTGGACTCAAATGCTTAAGTCAACAGCATTAGGGACTGGGCCCGGGCTGTTCATTCACTGATGACACTCAGATATCTGTCACCTTCTGCCAAACCTTCGGCCGGAAGAACAGTGTCTCCCCGCGCGCCAACCCAGTCAGACTGTCGTGGTCCTTGACCACCTCGGCTTCGATCAGCTCGCTCTGCCCTTCTACCTTCAAGGTCACCCGCGTGGTCGCCCCTAGCGGGCGGATGTCACGCACTTCGGCCGCGTGGTGCCCCTCGGTTTCATGGCGCGAGAGCGACACTTCGTGCGGGCGGAACAACACATGCTGCCCCTCGCTCAAGGCCAGACGGTTCGAATCACCCAGGAAGTGGTACACGAAATCGTTGGCCGGCTGCTCATACACCTCCCCCGGCGAGCCGATCTGCTCGATGACACCCTTGTTCATCACCACGATGCGGTCGGCCACTTCCATGGCTTCTTCCTGATCGTGAGTCACGAACACCGAGGTGAGGTTGATATCCTCGTGCAGCCGGGCCAACCAGCGGCGCAGCTCCTTGCGCACCTTGGCATCGAGCGCACCAAAGGGCTCATCGAGCAGCAGCACCTTAGGCTCCACTGCCAAGGCGCGGGCCAGGGCGATGCGCTGGCGCTGGCCACCGGATAGCTGCTCTGGGTAGCGATCGGACAGCCAATCCAATTGCACCATGTTCAGAAGCTCATGGACCTTTTCAGCGATCCTGCTCTCGCTCGGACGCTCACCCTTGGGCTTCATGCGCAGGCCAAAGGCGACGTTGTCGAACACGCTCATGTGGCGGAACAGCGCATAGTGCTGGAACACGAACCCAACATTGCGATCGCGCACGTCGTGGCCGGATACGTCCTCGCCGTGGAACACGATATTGCCCTGATCTGGGGTTTCCAGGCCGGCGATGATACGCAGCAGGGTGGTCTTGCCGCAGCCCGACGGGCCGAGCAGCGCTACCAGTTCGCCGCTGTTGATGTCCAGGTTGATGTCGTTGAGGGCCTGGAAGCTGTTGAAGCGCTTGCTGACGTTACGAACTTCGATCGACATGAATCATTCCTCCGCGGCGCTGTGGCGCAGGCGGTTAATACGGTTCTCGCTCCACTGCTTGAGCAGCAGGATGAAGAGCGCCAGGATCAGCAACAGGCTGGCCACGCTAAAGGCCGCGACATGGTTGTACTCGTTGTAGAGGATCTCCACGTGCAACGGCAAGGTGTTGGTCACGCCACGGATGTGGCCCGACACCACAGACACCGCGCCGAACTCGCCCATCGCCCGCGCGGTACACAGCACCACGCCGTAGATCAGGCCCCATTTGATGTTCGGCAAGGTCACGTGCCAGAACATCTGCCAGCCATTGGCACCGAGTAGACGTGCAGCCTCCTCTTCTTGAGTACCCTGCTCCTGCATCAGCGGGATCAGCTCACGGGCCACGAATGGCACGGTGACGAAAATGGTCGCCAGGACGATACCCGGCAGGGCAAACACGATCTGGATGTCGTGGTCCTGCAACCAGGGGCCGAACAGCCCCTGCGCGCCGAACATCAGCACGTACACCAGGCCCGCGATGACCGGCGAAACCGAAAACGGCAGGTCGATCAGGGTCACCAGCACGCTCTTGCCACGGAAGTTGTATTTGCTGACGCACCAGGCGGCGCTGACACCGAACACCAGGTTGAGCGGCACCGAGATGACCACGGCGAGCAAGGTTAGCTTCAATGCTGACAAGGCATCGGGTTCGAAGATCGCTTCGAAAAAGGTGCCGAAACCGTTTTTCAGCGCCTGCGACACCACAATCACCAGCGGCAGCAGCAGAAACAGCACAAACACCAGCCAGCCAAGGCCGATCAGGATGCGCCGCGACGTGGCGCTGCCTCGCCGGGCGGCGTTGGCGGCAGCACTTGCATTCAGGGTTGAACTGGACATGCGGCCTCCTTCAAGGGGTTTCGATGCGACGCTGCAGCAGGTTGATCAGCAGCAGCAGGATGAAGGAAACCACCAGCATCAGCACGCCGATGGCAGTGGCGCCGGTGTAGTCGTACTGGTCGAGCTTGACCATGATCAGCAACGGCAGAATCTCGGTCTTCATCGGCATGTTGCCAGCGATGAAAATCACCGACCCGTACTCGCCAACGCCCCGGGCAAAGGCCAGGGCAAAGCCGGTGAGCCACGCAGGCAGCAGCGCTGGCGCCAGAATATGGCGGAACACCTGCACAGGTTTGGCGCCCAGGCAGGCAGCCGCCTCCTCGACCTCGCGCGGGATGTCCGCAAGCACCGGCTGCACGGTACGCACCACGAACGGCAAGGTGACGAAGGTCAGCGCCAGAGTTATCCCCAGCGGGGTGTAGGCGATCTTGAAGCCCAGGTCAGTAGCGAATTGGCCAACCCAGCCATTAGGTGCGTATAACGCGGTCAACGCGATCCCGGCAACGGCGGTGGGTAAGGCGAACGGCAGGTCGATCATCGCGTCGATGATCTTGCGTCCGGGGAAGGTGTAACGCACCAACACCCAAGCCAGCAGGGTACCGATCACGCCGTTGATGATGGCGGCGAACAGCGCGGTGCCGAAGCTCAGTTGCAGTGCGGCGATCACCCGTGGCGCACTGACGATGGCCCAGAACTGCGCGAAGGTCAGCTGCGAGGCATGGATGAACATGGCCGCCAGCGGTATCAGCACGATCAGGCTGAGATACACCAAGGTGTAACCCAGCGTCAGCCCGAAGCCGGGTATGACGGGGGAAATGCGACGTGACATAAATATCCCTGGTTGAACGCACGAGGCCCGGGAGCGCTCCCGGGCCAGTGCAGGCGTCTAGATGCCGGGGCTGCATGGCCGCCCCGTGGGTTCCTTGGCGTTACTGTGCCTGATAGATCTGGTCGAACACACCACCATCATTGAAGAATTTTGGTTGCGCAGTCTTCCAGCCACCGAAGTCCTTGTCGATGGTTACCAGGTCCAGTTTCGGGAACTGTTTGCCGAATTCAGCCGCCACTTTTTCGTCTCGCGGGCGGTAGAAGTTCTCGGCGGCGATCTTCTGGCCTGCCGGGCTGTACAAGTGCTTGAGGTATTCGGTGGCAATTTCGGTATTGCCTTTCTTCTCGGCATTCTTGTCCACCACCGCGACCGGCGGCTCAGCCAGGATCGACAGCGATGGCACCACGATTTCGAATTTATCGGCGCCGCCGTCCTCTTTCAGCGCCAGGAAGGCTTCGTTCTCCCAGGCCAGCAGTACATCGCCCTGGCCGTTGTTGACGAAGGTAATGGTCGAGCCTCGGGCACCGGTATCGAGCACCGGTACGTGCTTGAACAGCTCCTGAACGTAAGCCTTGGCCTTGTCTTCGCTGCCGCCGGTTTTCAGGCCGTAGGCCCACGCGGCCAGGAAGTTCCAGCGAGCGCCGCCGGACGTTTTCGGGTTGGGGGTGATAACCGAGACATCCTGTTTGATCAGGTCGCCCCAATCCTTGATGCCTTTGGGGTTGCCCTTGCGCACCAGGAAGACGATGGTCGAGGTGTACGGAGTGCTGGCATCCGGCAGGCGCTTCTGCCAGTCCTCGGGGAGGGTCTTGCCCAGCTTGGCGATTTCGTCGATATCACCGGCTAGCGCCAGGGTCACCACGTCGGCGCGCAGGCCGTCGATCACAGCGCGGCCCTGCTTGCCCGAGCCGCCGTGGGACTGCTGAATCTTCACCTTGTCGCCCGGATGGGCCTGTTGCCAGTGCTTGATGAATTCGGCGTTGTACTGCTGATACAGCTCGCGGGTCGGGTCGTAGGACACGTTGAGCAGTTCGTAGTCCTTGGCGATGGCGGAACCGGCAAATACCGCACTGGCAAGCGCAGCCAGGGCATAACGGCGGATGGACATGGTGAAGCTCCCGATTGGCATTTTTCTAGTTTTGAAGGGGGTGGCGCGACTCAGCTGGGTTTGTGACCGGGCTGTTGCAGGCGGAATTTTTCCTTGCGCTCGATCTGCACGACCTGAGCGTTGTGCACGGTGATCTCTACCGCCCCAAACCGCAGGTCGCGCAGCGCGCTCTGGATTTCCCGCAAAATGGTGGCTT